>DATGJI010000050.1 GCA_035295225.1 Candidatus Eremiobacteraceae bacterium
GTAGGGCGGACGTTTATCGTCCGCCGGTTCGGATGTAGGGCGGACGTTTATCGTCCGCCGGTTCGGATGTAGGGCGGACGTTTATCGTCCGCCGGCGGCGTAGAGGTCCGCCCCACGATTAGCGCGGATCCACGGTGACCGTCACGCGCACGTCGTCGCTCAGCCGCGCAGCCCGCGCCGCCTCGGCCGCATCCAGCAATGCATCCTCGTCCTGCGTCTTCAACGCGATGCGAAGCCGGTACTCGCCGCGCGCCTTTGGCATTGGATCCGGCGCCGGACCGAGTATAGCGACGTTCGGCGCGAACGTTTGCAGCAACGCGGCCATAGCGGCCGCCGCTCGCTCGACGGCGGGTTGAAGCGTTGCCGAGATGCCTATGTACGCGATCCGGCCAAAGGGCGGATACGACAATTCACGCCGCATCGCAAGCTCCGTCGCCGCGAAAGATTCGTAGTCGTGCGATGCCGCGTGCCGGATCGCGTAATGATCCGGCGCATATGTCTGCACGACCACCGCGCTTCCGGGCGCAGCCCGTCCGGCGCGACCGGCCACTTGGGTCAACAGCTGGAACGTCCGTTCGGCGGCGCGAAAATCCGGCCGATGCAGATCGACGTCAGCAGATACCACACCCACCAACGTCACGGTTGGGAAATCGAGACCCTTCGCGATCATCTGCGTTCCGATGAGGACGTCGCCTGAGCCCCCAAAATGTTCGAGCAGTCTGCCATGCGCGCCGCGCGTCGATGTCGTGTCAGCGTCCATGCGAACGATGCCGGCGGTGGGAAAGAACGAGCGCACTTCTTCTTCCACGCGCTGCGTGCCGAAGCCGAACGGACGAAGTTCGTGGGCATGGCACTTCGGGCACGTCTCCGGTATCTTGAACGCCGCGCCGCAGACGTGACAGCGCAGCGAACGATCGTCCGAATGCACGACGAGCGACACGGCGCAGCGTTTGCAGCGAGGGGCAAACCCGCACGCGCGACACAGGAGCAGACCCGCATACCCGCGCCTGTTGACGAACAACAGCGCCTTCTCACCTCGCCCGAGTGTCGCATGCATCGCTGCGATCATCGTGGGCCCGAGCGGCCGGCGCTTGCGTTCTTGTGTCTCAGCCGACATGTCGACGATCTGGACCGGCGGTAGCGGCGCGCGCGTCGCCCGTTCGCTCAGTCGCACGTAGTTGATCGAGCCGGCCATCGCCGCGGCGTACGACTCGAGGCTTGGCGTTGCGCTCCCGAGGATCAACAGGCCGTTCGCCTGCTCCATCCGGCGTCGCGCCACGGTCTGCGCGTCGTAACGGGGCGCGACGTCCTGCTTGTAGGACGGCTCGTGCTCTTCGTCGACGACGATAAGCCTCAGGTCGGGCAACGGCGCGAAGACGGCTGAACGAGGCCCGACGATGAGATCAAATGCGCCGGCGCTGGCCGCCTGCCAGATGCGGTCGCGCTCGCCTTGTGCGAGGCCGCTGTGCAGCACGCCGACTCTCGCGCCAAAGGCAGCGGCGATGCGGCCCGAAGTCTGCGGCGTGAGAGCGATCTCCGGCACGAGGACGATTGCGCGGCCGCCCCTCTTGCGCACTTTATCGATAAGCCGCGCATACACGTGCGTCTTACCAGAACCAGTAACGCCGTGCAGCAGTGCGACGCTGAATCCGCCGCGTGCGAGGGAGTCGAGGGACTCGATCGCCTCCGCTTGTGCGGGAGTGCTCTTTTCGGCTCGTGCTCCGCGCTCGGAGAGCGCGGCCAAGTCCGGCTCTGCGACCTCGAGCCGCAAAACGCCCGAACGTTCGGCTCGCCGGAGCGCGCTGCTGTCGGCGCCGGCACGCAATCGCAATTCGGACGCCGGCATGCTTCCGCCGGCTTCGGCAAGTACGCGCGCGATGCGCGCCTGTACGCTGCCGCGCGCACATCGCGCGTCGAGGAGCACCGATTTCCAGCGGTCGCGCGGCGTTCGCTGTTCGCGCTGTGCAGAAATAAGGGGTCGAATCGCGCCGGCCCGCGTCAAGCGGCCCACGTTCTTTCGTACCTCGGCGAGCGAGTATCGGCGTCCATTCCTTTTGAGTGCGCGAACTGCTCCGACCAACGTGAACGGTTTCTCCCCCACTGCGCGAGCAAGCTCGCCGTCCAGTCCGTCCAACACGGTCTGCGTCGAGCACACGACGTACTTCGTGCGCGCGGATGCTGCCGTGATCCGCGGCTGTACGGTCAGCAGCGACTCTCGCAGCGTACAAGCGTAGCGGCGGCGCAGCCAGATCGCGATGTCGATCGCGCTCTCGTCCAGTAACGGCGTCTCTTCGTCAACCGATCCGATCTGCTTCGGATCGCTCGGCGCACCCGGGCCAGACGGCCCCACAACCCAGCCGGAGATCTCACGGCGGCCGAGCGGCACCCGCACGTGCGCACCGCGCGCGACGCCGTCGGGCGGCGCCGCATACGTGAAGGTATCTGCGAAGCGCGCGTTCTGCACATCCAGCACGACCTCGACGGAACCGCGCAGGATCACGCCTCGAGCTCGTCGCGTCCGGGCGGGCGTGAACAACGGCACATGATGCGTCGAACCGCTGCGTCGCGAACGGTCACTCCGTGAATGACCTTGCCGATGGAAGTCGGTAAGACAAATCTGCTGCTTCCCGCGACGCGCTTCTTGTCCGATTTGAGCGCGGCGAACGCGGCGGCCGACGACGCGATCGGCGTATGAAGCGGCAGCCCCGCGTAGGCGAGCGCTTGCAGCATGCGCGCGTGGTCGTGCGGTTGCCACAATCCGCGCGAGATCGAGAGCAATCCGGCTGCCCGCAGGCCGATGGCGACAGCCGCGCCGTGGCTCATGCGAAACGCGCTCGCGCTCTCGAGCGCGTGACCGACCGTGTGACCGAGGTTCAGCTTGGCGCGCTCGCCGCGTTCTTTCGGATCCCGCGCCGCGATTCGCAGCTTCACGGCCGCGCCTCGCGCGATGAGCGCGCGCCAATCCGTCCCGTCGGACCGGATGTCGAACGTCGAGCACATCTCGAGCAGCCGCGCGTCTCCGATGACCGCTGCTTTGATGATCTCGGTCATTCCCGTTCGGCGATGGATGACAGGCAACGTTGCGAGTGCTCGCAGGTCTGCTATCGAGGCGCTGGGCTGCCAGAACGCGCCGACGAGATTCTTGCGGCGCGCGACATCTACGCCGGTCTTGCCGCCTATGGCGGCATCGGCCATACCGAGCACGGTCGTCGCGACGGCGATCCACGAGATGCCGCGCATGTACGTCGCCGCCGCGAACCCGACAGCATCGGTCACAGCCCCGCCGCCGACGGCCACGATAATGGACGATCGTTCCGCGGCGCAGGCCGCGAGATAATCGCACAAGCGGTTGACAAAACTCAAGCGCTTGATGCCCTCGCCTCCTCTGACGCCGAGGCTGCAGATGACTCGAAAACCAGCTCGCCTGAGACGCGCAGTCATCTCCGACGCTCGGCCCGCGACTCGCTTATCGAAGACCAGAGCGACTCCGTCAGCTTTTGCCGCGCGGACGGCTCGCACGACGTCGGCAGCAGCGTCGCCCGATATCACGTAGGGCGCGATGCGCATCGTCACGCTTTCCCTTTGCCAGCCGCGAGGCCGAGGCGCCTACGGAACCAGCGCGCGATGATATGAGCGATCGCCGCCGGAGCTTTGCCTTCGACGGCTACTCGCAGATCATGGTCGGCGTATGCAGCCGCCCGCTGTGCGAACACCGCCGAGATCGTCTGGAGATCGGGGACGGGTCCAAGAATCGGTCTATGATTCCTATGCGCGACGCGCGCAAGCGCGCCGGCCGGACTTATGGCGAGATAGACGATCACGCCGTCCTTGCGCATCAGGTTCCTGTTGGCGGGATTCAAGACCGCACCCCCGCCCGCCGCAAGGATCGTATTCGACGACCCCGCGAGTTCCGCGATCTTCGCGGATTCGAGTTCGCGAAACCGCTCCTCACCGAGTTCTTTGAATATCGCCGCGATCGGGCCGTGCTCGCGCTCGAGCTCTGCGTCGCAATCGATGAAGGGAAAACCGACGATCCGGGCCACTTTACGGCCCGCGGTGGACTTCCCCGCACCCATGAATCCGGTGAGCCATAACTGCATCGAGCGGGGATTTCGCCTCGCACGCCTCACCCGCCCGCGTCATGCGCGGGGCCATTGAACGGGCGACTGGCGTGGGCCCCTTCACATGTTGCGTACCGTCAATATGGCTTGGTCAGCGGCTGCGTCTCTTCGACGCCGTAAAAGCTCGCGACGAGCCGGTACTCTCCAGCCGGGACTTGCGTGCTGCCTGGATCGATCGTCCAATCCGCGACGTACACTTCTGTTTGTCCGGGATCAAGGCGTAGAGTTGTCGGAGTGCGCCGTATGTTATGGAAGTACGATGAACGCCAGACCTCAAGCGGGAGGACCAACAGACCGCCGAGATACGTGTGGACGCGCCGGGCCACAAATTCGCATTGCAGTTCGGATGGAAAATTCAGCTTCATCGGCAGCGCGGAGTCGTTGGTGACCGCAAATCGAAATTCCACCGCGCCGCTCGCCGGGAGGATGGGCATCGGACGTTGGGTCTCCGGATCGAGGAGTTCGAAGTCGTACGTCATCCCTTCCGGAAGCGTTGGGTCCGGCCGGTGCACCAATTGGGCCAGCCTTGGCGGGATCATCGGTTCGCCCGCCGCTTCGTGCGAGACGAAGCTCACGCCGAAAAGAATAAGGAACACGAGGATGATCACCGTGATCGTGATCTGACCCGGTGTGCTCGTCCTGGATCGGTACGGTTTCACGCGCTCGCCTCAACGCAAGCGGGCCGATGCGCGGACGCGCATCCGGCTGCAAGAGGTATCACATATGAATTGTCGGCTGTGTCCCGCGCCAGCTTTAGCTGATTCCCATCGAAGGGGACGTCGTTTACGGGTCGACAGGCATGAGAATGACGTGCAGCTCGCTTGCCAGACCCGGGTCCGTACGCTCCAAGCCGCGCCATGCATCTTCGTCGCGCGGATCGCCGTCCAGGATGCGCGTATATGCCCCGGCTAGTTTTTGGCGGACGTCCGCTCTTTCGGGGCACAGCTCTGCCAGTTCTCGCCACGCGTCTGCCTCTTGGCCCATTTTGCCCTCGCCGTGGCACAAGACCGCATAGCGCTCCAACGCAGTGGGTAAGCTGCTGCGGTCTCCCTCACGCGCCAGGTGCACGACGCGCGCCGCGTCGTCGATCGAAGCGGGCGAGAGCGACGCGATCCCTCGCGCGGCACCGCATGCTGCCTCAACATCGCGATCGTTCAAAAACGCGTCCAGCGCTCTCCCGTAGCGTTCCAATGCTTCTTCGCGCCGCCCGAGCGCCGCGTAATCGGCTGCCAAAGCGGCAAGCGCGGAACCGTCGTTGGGATTGTCTCGGATCCAGTCCTCGTATTCAGCAACGGCTTCCACGCGTTTTCCGTTTGCGGCGAGCGATGCCGCATAGCCGCAGCGAATCATGGCGTCCGCGGGATACTCCGCAGCGAGCGCTGCGAGCAGTTCGATGTCCTCCGGTCCGGCCGAAGCCGCCGAGATCGCGGCGAACCGGCGCGCCGCGTTGATGTGGCCGTCGCCGCGCGCGGCTTTTTTCGGGCGGCCGAATAGTCCGCGCTTCCCCCCGCCCGAAAGCGCGCGCGCCAATACCGTACGAGCATCGTTGCGCCGGCCGAGGCGCTCGAGCACTCCAGCTTCTTCAACCGCTTTTGCAAGCGGGTCAGAACTCTTCATCAGCTGCTCGATTCAGCGCTGCGCGTCGGCAACCGCTTCACTTTCGGTCCGTCCACAGCGCCGATCTTGCCCTTCACCGATCTGATCTTATCCGCGACGTCGCGATACGTGCAATCGCGCGCATAAAGTTCTTCGAAGGACGACAGCGAAAGTGCGAGCGATTCCGGATCGGTCTTGCTTTCGTAGAGATCGCCCAGATTGTAGAGCGCGTCGTTGTACTGCGATTCCGGAAAGCCGGGCGTCTCGATCGCCTTTTGGAAGCGCTTGGCGGCGGCGGTATCGAGGCCCTGACGGCGCAAGCACAGACCGATCGCGTTGAGGCAGCGGACGACGAATTCCGGCTCGCGCTGGATGGATTGCAAGATGACCAGCGCTTCTTCGACCCGCCCGAGTTCCCGATAGGCGATGCCCAACGTGTACTTCGCCGCCGGGGAGCCGCCGTCGGCGTCGCGTTCCAGCCGCGCGACGAACTGTTCGATGAGGTCGGCGTTCGCCTCGTCGAATCTGGCAAGCGCGACAAGCAGCTCGATCGCTTGGCCTATTTCCCCGCGCGCCGCCTTGACGACGGCGAGCCGGTAGCGCGTCGCCGTATGACCGGGTCGCAGCGTCGCAGCTGTCTCGAGCAAGGACTCCGCTTTTTCGAGGTCCGGGAACTGGTCCGTGAGGATGCACGCGAGCTGGTACGCCGCTCCGGCGTGATACGGATTTTCTTCGAGCGCGCGGCGGTAGGCGTCGGCAGCCTTCTCAAACTCATGCTTGCTCAGCAGCAGGTCGCCGCGACTCGCGTCGTCCACCGCTTTTGCCGCCTCGGCGGCCTTGCTCTTGGCCGTTGCGATCCGCTCGGCGAGCAGCGGGTCGTCTTTGGCGAGAGCTTCCGCCTCTTTGATCGACGTCAGCGCCTCCCGGCCTTGCGACCAACGGATCTGCGTGTCTGCGGCCTCAAGCAGCTGCTCGACGGCCCCGGACGCGTCGCCGACACCGGCGAGCAGCCCGGCCAGTTCTTTGCGGTACGGCACCGGATTCTCGACGCTCTCCGCCAAGCGGCGGCAGACGCGCTCGACGTCCGATGCCCGATGTTGCTCGCGGTAACATGCAAGCGCGAGATCAAGCGTGTGCGCGGCGTCGGCCGCGTGGCCGCTGCGCTCCTGGGCGCGCGCCGCCAGTTCCAGCACGCCGCCGTCTTGCGGGCAGACGGCGAGAAGGCGCGGTGTGAGTTCGTTCGCGCGCGCGTAGTCATCGCTGCCCAAGTACAGCGTCATCGCGGTGCGGTAGGCGACGCCGGCCGCGACAGTGTTGCCGAGTTTTTCGTGCAGCGCACCCAGTTCTTCACGGAATTGCGGATCGTCTGGGAAGCGCGCGACGAGATCGGCATAGGTATCCAGCGCCTTTGCCGGCTCTTTCTCGGATGCGAAATGCGCATCGTCGCGCTGCAGTGCGGCTGCGGTGCTCTGGTCCGCGAACGTCAGGAAGAGTTCGCCGAGCCGCGCATGCGCCACAGCGGCCTTCTTTTCGTCCGCTTCGGCAAGGGTGCGATAGGCATCGCGAGCGCGTTCGACGTCGCCGAGATCGCGTGAAAGGTCGCCGACCACCAACAGGAACGCTGCCGGCAGAGCCGCCACGTTTGCGCGCGCGCGCGCGACTCGCAGCGCTTCGATGGCGCGGCCTTCGTGGATGAGGCCGGCGAGTTCGGCCGCGATGTCGAACGGAATCTCACCTTCGGCCGCAAGCCCTTCGATCGTGCGAAGCGCATCGCCGCAGGCTTCCGGCGGCACCATCCCGACGACGGCTTCCGCGTATCCGCCTTGCTGTGCCGGTTCGCGGCGTACTTCGCTGTCGACGGCCGTGCGAAGCTCGGCGAGTTCGCGCTGGGCCTGCTCGATCTCAAGACGCAGCACGGCCAAGGAAGCTTCCGCCTCCGCTCGTGCCGCTTGCAATTCTAAGAGCGCCGCGCGCTGCGCGCCGACTTTGGCCGATAGCTCTTCGAGAAGCGCTGACTCCCCGGCGATAAGTTTGGTCTTGCCGTCCGCCTCTTTGAGCGCCGCTTCCAGGGCGATGAGTTTGAACCCGAGCGCCTCGGCGTCGGCTTCCCGCTTCGCGCGCAGCGCCTCGGCCTGCTCGGCCGCCGCCATCGCCTCGAGGCGTTTCTGCTCCGCCGCTGCCGCGATAGACTTCGACTTCGCATACGCTTCGTCGAGTTCACGCTTCTTGGCTTCGGTCGCGGCCAGTTCCGACCGTGCTGTTTGGAGATCTTCCTTGATCGCCGCTTCTTTGGCAGCTTTCTGGCGCGCGCTCTTGTCTTCCTCAGCGCGCAGTTCGAGCAATGCCTTATCAGCGGCATCACGCTGCGCTCGAAGGGTCTCGACTTCGTGCGTGAGTTTGTCTCGTTCGGTGACGAGCTTCTTGACCGACTGTTCGTGGCCGGCGCTCGTCTTCGCGACCTTGGCTTCGACAGCCGTCTTCTCAGCGACGGCCTTCTCGGCAGCCGCCTTTTTCTCGAGCAGCGCGTCGAGTTCGGCTTGGGCGCGCGCGTGCCGCGCTTCGAGCCCGGCGAGGGCGAGTTCTTCTGCGGCCTTTGCTTTCGCCGCAGCATCTTGCTGTGCGCTCAGGTCGGCGATCGTCGCTTCGACCTCCGCCTTGGCCTTGACGACTTGTCCGCTCTTCTCGTGCGCTTTTGCGATCGCCGCTTCGGCCGCAGCCTTTTGAGCGAGCAGCATCTCCATCTCCGCCTTGGCGGCGGCGCGCTTCGCATCGATCTCCGCCAGCGCGGCTTCCTGTTCCGCACGGGCTCGCGCCGCTTCGTCGCGGCGTGCCACGAGCGATTCCACTTCCGCTCTCGCTAGAGCGCGTTCTGCTTCAAAGGCTTGTGCAGCAGCTTCTTGCGCGGCTCTTGCCTGCGCTCGTTCCGCCTCAAAGGCTTGTGCAGCAGCCTCCTGGGCCGCTTTCGCCCGAGCGCGTTCCGCCTCAAAGGCTTGTGCAGCGGCCTCCTGTGCCGCCTTCGCCCGGGCGCGTTCCGCTTCAAATGCTTGCGCAGCCGCTTCTTGTGCGGCTTTCGCCGACGACGCCGCATCCGATTGCAAGCGCAGCGCCGCGACTTCCGCTTCCGCTTTTTCGCGCTCGGCGCGCAGCTCTTCGATCGCCGACTTCACCGACTCCAACTCGAGTTCGGTGGTGAGACGTTGTCCGGCCAGTTCGGCGAGCTCGGTCTTCAATTCCGCGCGTTCTTTGTCGGCGGACTGCACGAGGTCCGAGTCGCGGAGTTTGGCCTTGTCGACCTCGCTCTGCATGCGTCGCAGCTCTGCTTCGAGGTTTTCTCTCGCGGCCGCGAGGGAATCGATCTCTTCCTTAAGACTATCGCGTCGCTCGGCGGCTGCGGTATCCTCCGCCTGCGTCGCCGCGGGAGCGCTGTGAGCCGCGGCGGGGGTCACCGGCGCTTTCTCCGGTTCCGCGGTCGAAGCTGCGCGAGAGGGCTGGACCTGCCGCGGCAGCGGCGCCGCGGTTTTTGCGGGCTTTGGTGCAACGGGAGGCGCCGCCGCGTCCTCAGCCGCTCCGGTTTCGACATCGTCGCTATCGTGCTCGTCGAGATCGTCGAGCATGAAGCGCGCTTTTTGATTCCCGCTGTCCAGGGCGAGCACCATGTTCAGCATCTGACGCGCGGTGCCGACCTGCCCGTGCTCGCGCGCGATGTCCGCCGCTTGCACGTAGTAACCGAGCGCTTCAGGCACCATGCCCTTCGTCTGGTGCAGCTGGCCCATGTGCACGAGAGCCTGGACGTGACCCTTTTCCTTGTCGAGCACTTTCTTGAAGGCGAGGATCGCTTGGTCGTGCTGACCGTTGGCTTGATAGATGCAGCCCGCTTCGAACAACGCCGGCAAGTGCTTCAAGTTCGAGCGGCGCAGAACGTCGATGAATTTCGCCAACGCGTCTTGGGTGCGCCCTTCGACGACGTCCGCTTGCCCGAGCTGGAACAATACGTCGACGCTCGTCGGCTCGAGTTCGTACGCAGCGGCGAAGGCCTGCCGAGCGCGCGTCATGTCGGCGTCGTCGTAGAGGAAGCCGCTGCCGGCGGCCAAGTACGCGGCGACGGCGGCTTCTTTCGCGCCGACGGCCGCGTAGAGTCCGGCTGCCTCGAGTTTCGATTCCGACGAGCAATCGGTGATCGCCGACAGTTCGCCTAAGACGGCGATCGCGCCGGGGCTATCCTTCGACTCGACTTTCGCTTTGGCGCGCGCGAGCACGTCCGCAGCCGGATCTGCAGCCTTCTTGGAACTATCCCCGCTCGACTTAGCCACCGCTCACAGATTCTCTACTCGACATACCTTAGCAATGCGCACAGTGTCAATCGCCTAGCCAACCGGATCTCTTCCGGCAGGCAGGGCGTTTCAACACTCCTTTTGATTGTATCGGCGTGGCTTTCGCTACCCGGGCCGCGGCTGCGTCAAGGCACCATGCGACAGACTGTTTGTGACGCAGCGCACACCGCCCCGGGCCCTAATCGTTGCCGGCGGGCGGGTGCAGCACCGAGAAGAGCGCTCTCGCACCGCGTTCGGATGCTGCGAAGTGCGCTGTGAGTTCCTCAACCGAATCACTGCCGTACTTCTCAGAGACCGCTTCAGCAAGGGCGATGCAGAGCATCGCCTCGCCGATCACCGATGCCGCAGGTACCGCGCAGACGTCGCTGCGCACGATCGTGGCCGGCGCGCGCGCCCCGGTCACGAGGTCGACAGAAGCCAAGGGACGCATCAACGTGGCGATCGGCTTCACTCGCACGTATGCCACGACATCCTGTCCGTTTGACATGCCGCCCTCGATCCCACCAGCGCGGTTGGACCCGCGCGCCGGACCATCCTGACCGGGTTCGAACGTATCGTGCGCCGTGCTTCCCGTGAACGCCCCGCCAAAACTCCCACTGCCTATTTCCACGGCTTTCACCGTCTGAATGCTCATGAGCGCTCCCGCGATCCGCGCATCGAGGCGGTCGGCGGGTTGACGGTTGCCGCCGATTCCCACGGGCATTCCCGCTGCTCGAACTTCGAAGGCTCCCCCCAGCGTGTCGCCGTCTTCCTTCGCCTTGTCTATCGCCTCGACCATGGCCGCACTGGCCGCGTCGTCGTCGCAGCGCACCGGGGAGTCCTCGACGTCAGGGCCAGGTGCCCGGTCGAACTGGCGCGATGCGACGTCGCCGATCCGAACGACTCGGCCCGAGACGCGTATGCCGACGAGCGCGAGGTATTGCCGGCATAACGCTCCGACGGCGACGCGCATGGCCGTTTCGCGCGCACTCGCGCGCTCCAAGACGTTTCGCAGATCGCGATGACGGTATTTCAGAGCGCCCGCGAAATCCGCATGACCAGGCCGCGGCCGGGTGATCGGCGGCCCCGCGCCCGTCATCGGGTCCATGATGTTGCGGACATTCTCGAAGTCGCGGTTGCGCACGTAGAGCGCAACCGGCGAGCCCAAGGTCTCGCCCCCGCGCACGCCGCTCAAGAACTCGACCTCATCCGACTCGATTTGCATCCGGCGCCCGCGTCCGTGGCCGCCCTGACGCCGTTTCAACTCGGCTTGGATCGCCGGTACATCGAGTCGCATCCCGGCCGGCAGTCCGTCGACGATGCCGACCAGCGCAGGGCCGTGCGATTCACCCGCGGTCAGATACCGGATCATGCAAGTCGCCTAACGCCATCGGCTCGAGTGTGAAGATGCCCGCGGGCGACAAGCGCCTGCGGGCATCGTAGTTCACCGAAGGAGAAGCGTTTCTTGCTACTTCTCCGCGACGATGTGCGGGGTGATGAGGAAGACAACCTCGTTGTGCAGCTTGCTCGTCTGGATGTTCCGGAAGAGCGCGCCGAAGATCGGAATGTCGCCCAGCACCGGGATCTTCGCGAGCGACTTCGTCGTCTCGTCATCGAGCATTCCGCCGAGGACGATCGTGTCGCCGTCTTTCACGCGAAGCGTCGAGTCGGCTTCGCGCTGGTCCAGGATCGGGAACGTCTGCACGAGTCCCGTGATCGTGCTGCGCTCGGCATGCAGCTGCGTCGTGATGTAGCCGTCGGAGTTGATCACCGGAGTGATGTTGATCTTCACGCCGATGTCGACGTAGTTCACTTGGAAGTTGCCCGCCTTCGGATCGAAGTACACGATCGGGTATTGCGTGCCGACCAGCAAGCTTGCCGGTTGGTTATCAAGAGCCGAGATGCGCGGATTGGCAAGCAGCTGCGCCTCGTTGCGCGTGATCAGGTAGTTCAGCTTGCCCTGCAGGAATATAGCGTTACGGGTGAAGGGCTGCGGGTTGATCGGGTTGCCGCTATAGACCTGCTGGCCGAAGATCGAGCCCGGCGGGCAGCCGATGCAGTTCTCGAACAGGTCGAACGGCGACGTGCCCGTCCACTGGATGCCCGAATTGTTCGTGTCGTTGTTCGAGGTGATGTCGACGACTTTGACTTCGAATACGACCTGCGGCGCCGGGATGTCGGCGAGCGCGAGGTAGTTCCGAGCGGATTGGATGATGTCCGGCGTGCCGCTCACGAGCAGCGTGTCCGTACGCGCGTCGATCGAGAAGCTGCTCGCCGGAATCACGGTGGCGAGCTGCTTGGCGAGGTCGGCCGGCGTTGCATACTTGATCGGGAACGCGACCTGCTGCGACGCGACTTGACCTGCCTGTCCGAATTCGGCGGCGAGGTCGGCCGGCGTTCCGACGACATACACGTTGCCGACTTGCCGGTAGTCCAGACCGCTCGAACGCACGATGAGATCGAGCGCCGTCTTGAGCGGCACATCGGACAGGTCCACTGTGACCGTGCCGTGCACGTTCTGCGTGGCGACGATGTTCTGACCGCTCTCGTTGGCGAGCAGTTTAAGGACGTCGAGGATATCAGCGTTCTTCACCGAGATGCTGATCGTGCGCGCGCTGCCGTACTGCGTGGGCATCGAAGGCGCCGACTCGTTCGACGCGGCGGCTGCCCGCGCGGGCACCGCTGCCGAAGCGTGCATGCGACCGGGTACCTTGCAGTAGAACTTTCCGCCCGGCAGCCACGGATTTTGCGTCGCGGCCGGATGCGGCGCGGGCGCAGCCGCTGCTACCACTCGCGGCGCTGCGACGCGCGCAGGCGCGGGTTTCGCGACGGTCGGCTTCTGCGCGGCGGGTTTCGTCACGGCAGGCTTTTGCGGCGCGGGCTTCTGCACGACCGGCTTCACCGCGGCCGCTTTTTGCGCCGCAGGTTTTGCCGGGGCAGCAACGCTCGCCACCACTTTGGCGGGCATAGCTTTCGGCGTGGTCGGCTTGGCCGCGGCAGGCTTCGCAGCCGCCGGTTGCGTCTGCGGTTGTGCCTGTGCCTGCGACGCGGGAACGTTGTACGCGACTTGATCGGTGCGAAGCGCAAGCGTCACGGTCTTCGCGCCACCGGCGCCCTGAAGATCGTAGCGGGCGTCGCCGCGGGATTCCACGACGATGCGCATCACGGCCGGCGAAGTCGAGAACTGGCCGACGCGGACCTGGCGGATCGAGCCCCCGGAGAATCCGACGACTTTGGTCTGACCGCCGTACGACGCCGGCGAGAGATCCACGACGAGATCCTCAAGTCCGGCTTTCGTGTCTACCGAGAATCGCTGGACATGCGCGGTCACGCTCTTCGCCGCCGAGACGACGACGGTGAACGAACCGGCCTGCTTTCCATAAGCGACGTCGGTAACCGGGTTTGGTCCTGCGCTCACGGCCGGCGTTGCCGCGATTCCCGCGCTCAAGCCGAACACGCTTGCGAGTAACCCCGCGACCGCCGACCGAAGATGCCGATGCATTGTCCTTAACCCCCTAGCGAGAAGTGACGCTCTTCTTTGTCTGTTGCGAGCGTTACCGAGTCGGAATCGATGGCGACAACGCGAAACTTATTCGCGACGTAGTCACCGGCGTGAACGATGTACGACGATCCATCCGCTGTGATGATAGCGGTGTAGCCGCCATCGCGCACGATGCCCGTCACTTGGATGCCGTCCCAGATCGAGGTTTTCGGAGCACCCTCAAAACCGGGCAGCGTTGGGATGTGCGGGAACGTGCTCACCGCGACTGCCTTTGCCGGTGCGGATCCGCCAGGCGCGTACAGCGCGACGAATGGATCCGAACGGCCCGTTCCCGGCAACGGCTTTGCATAGAGAACCGGCACCGGTGTGGATTGCGCCGGCGGCGGCGTCTGCGTGAGCTCGGCCTGCGAGACCGCGGGCGTCACCGGACCTTGGTCGGGCGGCGGACCGCTCGAACAAGCCGCGGCGATCGCGCCGAGAACCAAAACCGACATCCCGCGAGCGAACGAATTCACGGCGCTTATCCTCCGTTGCCCGGCGCCGGCGCGGCGTTCGTCTGCGGTGTCACCGGCTGGCCGGCGGTCAGGCGATACGCTTTGATCGGCAGTACGATGTGCAGACTGGGTGTTTCGCCTACGACGGCCTGCAGCGACGGCGTCAGGGTCACGTCGCCCACCTCGATGAGCTTGGGAAATTTGTTCAGGTCGCGCAAGAACGTCTGGAGGTCCGCGTAGGTGCCCGACAACTCCATGTTCACGGGCACCACCTGGAACGACTGATTCACATACACGATCGCGTTCTGACGCGCGCTCGGGGTTGCCGACGGACCGGGCTTCGCACCGGCGGCAAGTGTGGTCGAAGCCACTCCCGTGCCCGTCGCGGCGCCAACCGTGGTGGGCGCCGGCGTGCCGTTTTGCGGCTGACCCTGCGGGCCCGCCTCGCCCGTCTGCGCGGCAGTGGCGTTGATCTGCTGACTCTCGCCGTTCGACGCGCCGGCAACGCGGGCCGCGGCCCCGATCGCCGGAATGGCGTTACCGACCGCTTGCGGACCGCCCGCATTAGCGGCCGGCGCGGCCGTGGCCCCGCCGGTGGGCGTCGGCAGCGGTTGCGGCACGACCGCCGTGACGATCAGGCCGTCGTGGGTCGCGAGCGCTTCGATCTGTTTCAAATATGATGGGATGTAGGCGCGCGTGTCCGCTGTCAGCTCGACGCCGCTCAAGCGCGATTGGATCTGGTGCTCGAGGGCCAAATATTCCGGCTTCTGGTCCGCCACGCGTTTTAGATCGTCGTAGTTCTGCGTGAGTTGCGTCAGATGCGCGCGGTCGGCCGTCAGCTCGTTGTTCTTCGGCTGGTAGGTCGAGAAGTACGCGATGAACGCGATGACGACGATGATCGCGGCGAGGATGATGTTCCGATTGAACGGCGTTAGTTGGAAGTTCATTGTCCGATCACCGCCGGCGAGAGCTGACCGGTCATCGTGAACGTCACGTTGCCGCCCGCGCTCAGATTTCTGCCCAACTCAGTCGAGCTGTTCGAAAGTGTCGCGTCGCCGAACATGTCCGACGCGTCGAGATTCAGCATGAGGTCCGCGATCTCGCGGTACGTGGTGGTCTTGCCCGTGAGCGCGACCGAACCGCCATCGCCTTCGTGCGTCACGCCGACGTTCGTGTACCAAACGCCGCCGGGCGTCACTTGCCCAAGCGCCTTGAGCACCTCAGCGAGCTGTATCGGGCTCTGCTTGATGCGCTCGAGCAATTCTGCCTTGGCTTGCAGCTGCGTGACTTCGTCGCGCAGGTCGTCGACTTCTTTGACCTGCGCCTGCTCGACCGCGACCCTTTGCGTCTCGGCGTCGATCTTTGTGTTGATATCCGCGATCTGGTTGTTCATCCACCACGAGAATCCGATGATCGCAAGGATCTCGGCGACGATGATGATCAGCCCGACCGCCATGCCGCGATCGAAAACGACGATCGGCTTGCGTTGTGCGCTCGGAAGCAGGTTGATGTTGATCATGCTCGTGCCCTCGAGTCCGTCTTGTCTGTGCTCATGCCGACACCGCCACGCGGCCCGCTTCGGGCACGAGGTCGCGGCGCCCGAGCCCGGCTGCGACGATGAGAGACGGCCCGATCTCCTTGAGATAGTCGGCCGGGAAATCGGCGGGATTGTATGCGCTTATCTCGAGCGGGTTGGCCACGGAGACGGGAAGTCCGAGCTCGTGGCTCAGATACGCATCGAGGTTGGTCAACCGAGCGGTTCCACCGCCCAGCAACACCGCTTCGATCGTCTCGCCGCGGAAGCGCGTCCTGAAATAGTCGAGTGACTTGTGGATCTCGGTGACGAGCTCGGTGAGCGGCGGGGTGATCACGTTGAAGATTCTCGTGACCGTCGGCGCGACCGGCTGGTCGTCGCGTTGAGAAAGTATCGCCGCCTTCTCGCGCTTCATCTTTTCGGCCTCATCCACGGAGACGTTCAGGCCGGTCGCGATCGCCTTCGTCATGCCGTTGCCGCCGATCGGCACGTTTCGCGTGAACGGCACGAAGCCGCCCTTCGTGACGTTTATGCTCGTGGATGCGGCGCCGATGTTGATGATCGCGATGTTCTGTTCGTACTGCGGGCTCTCGGGAGTCAGCATCGCGCGCACCATCGAGAACGGCTCGACTTCTATGACCGCCGGTGTCAGGCCGGCGAACTGCAGCGCGCTGACTTGCGACATGACGAGATCTTTTTGCGCGGCGACGATCAAGACGTCCATGCTCTGGCCGTCTTCCGCCGTGCCGAGGATCTTTGCGTCGATCTGCGCTTCGTCGACCGAGTACGGCAGAAAACGTTCGGCTTCGTATTTCGTGGACTCGCGCAGCTCGCGTTCGTTCATGTGAGGCATGCTCACTTGACGCACGACGACTGACGGGCCGGCGACAGCGCTCACCGTGCGGCGCGCGCTGATCGCGCCCTCGGCGATGAGCTGCCGGAGCGCCTCACCCACGAGCGGCGGATCGACGACCACGCCGTCTTTCAGCGCGTTGGCCGGGGTG
This sequence comes from Candidatus Eremiobacteraceae bacterium, assembly GCA_035295225.1. Taxonomy (NCBI): domain Bacteria; kingdom Bacillati; phylum Vulcanimicrobiota; class Vulcanimicrobiia; order Candidatus Eremiobacterales; family Candidatus Eremiobacteraceae; species Candidatus Eremiobacteraceae bacterium. The sequence continues at coordinate 16,562 of DATGJI010000050.1, forward strand.
GCGATCTTATACACGTGCTCGAGTTGCGGGCCGCGCGGCGTCATCGTGAACTGAACCGCCTTCAGTTCGTACGAACCGAAATCGATGCCGACAAACGATTGCGAACCTCGCGAGAAAAATCTATTCAGAAACGCCATTGGTCGGCCTGTTCTCTTTCGTGAGCTCCGAGGGCAAAACAAAAAGCCGAGCGGGGGTCACTCTTCATGCTATGTATCGGCAACGGCGGGACGGACCTTAGAACGCACATTCGGTCGCATATGAGGGTACCGTGATCGGGTTCCACCGGCGGGGACGCCTGTAGAAGGGCGAGCATCGCTCGCCCCACCTCTCGCGCATTTCGTAGCGCTAGAGCCGGATCGGCTGTGTCGGGGGTCAGTTGAGTATCGCCTGGAGGCGATCGTGATCGGAGATCACGATGTTCGCCGTGCGCATGTCGATGAGTTTCTCATCCCAGAAGCGGTTGAGCATGCGGTTCACGGTCTCGCGCGTCGTGCCGATCATGTTGGCCATTTCTTGGTTCGTCAGTCGCAGCGTCAGCCGGACGCCGGCATCGGATGCCTCACCAAAATTTTTCTCGAGGTTGATGAGCAGCGATGCAAGGCGTGTGCGGATGTCCTGATACGCTGCGGCCTGTATCGCCTGATTGGTGGCGCGTAAGCGCGATGAGAGCGCTAGCACGAGGCTCAGGCTCATATGCGGGCTCTTGACGAGCAGGTCGAGGAACTCTTTGCGAGCGAGGATCGCGACTTCGACGTCGCGCAGCGCTTTGATGGTGGCCGAACGCGGCGACGCATCGAGCACGCCCATCTCGCCGAAGAAGTCGCCTTCTTTGAGGATCGAGAGAATCGTCTCTTTGCCGTCATTGCTGACGCGCGTGACGGCGACATTGCCGGCGATCACGATGAACAGCGCGTCGCCTGGATCGCCCTCATAGACGAGGACGGCGTGTTTGGCGTAACGCCTCGTCTGAGCAAGCGAAGCCACTGCGCCGAGATCCGCATCGCTGAATTCTGCGAACAGCGGAACCTTTTTCAAGAGCACGGCGTCGATATGACGTTCGGGAATGTGTTGCACGGCCTCTGTCAGTCCTTTTGGGGCGAGCGAACAGCGCGAGCAACGTCAAGATCGCTCACACTACCATGTATCGGCAGTCGGCGTCGCGTTGTAAAGACCAGCCCCCAATCGGCCTGATCGCGATGTAGGGCGGACCTTTACGGTCCGCCGGCGGGCCATGAAGGCCCGCCCTACATCAAACCTGCTTATGTCCCGAAGGGAAGGCGGGCTAGATGAAAGGGCCACGCGATGACGTCCGGCACGTACAGCGCGGCGAGCGCCGCGATCACGAGGAACGGCCCGAATGGCACTGCATCGCGTCTGCGCCGCCCGCCGACGACGAGGGCGGGCACGAGCAGTATGCTGCCCACGACGAATGCCGCGAGCGACGCGGCCACGCCGAGCTGCATGCCGAGATACAGTCCGATGACGGCGGCGAGCTTCACGTCGCCCAAGCCCATGCCCGCGCCGCGCGTGGCGAGATAGAGCACACCGAAGATCGCGGCGCAAACCGCGCACCCTAACAGCGCCTCGCCGATGCGCGGTCCGTGCGTCGCAGCAGATGCGATCGCGCTCGCAATGCCTACAACCGCGGCCGGCACGAGCACGACATCGAGGATCAAGAGATGATCGAGGTCGATGAACACGACTGCCACGAGCGTCGCCGCGAGCACGGCGACCGCCGCGCCTTCCCACGTCACGCCGTATACGATAGCGGTCAGCGCGAAGAGCGCTGCGGTCATCGCCTCAACCGTCGGATATCGCGCGGAGATCGGCGCCGAACAGTGCGCGCAGCGTCCGCGCAAAGCCAGCCAGGATAAGAGCGGGATGTTCTCCCAGGCACGCAGCGCATGGCCGCACGACGGACAGTGCGACGCCGGGAACGCGACGGATTCGCCGCGCGGCGCTCGATAGATGACGACGTTGAGAAACGACCCGAAGAAAAGTCCGTATATCGCCGCGATGATCGCGGGCAGCGCACTCACGCAGCTTCGATTGCGCGGGTCGCCACTAGTAGCCGGTCAGGCCGCGGTTTTGGTACCATTCGATGCCGGTGCAGGTCGTGCACTTGACGCCGCCCGACGTCGTCAGGTTCCCCATCGTCGTCGAGTCGTGTCCGCCGGCGTCCTGGATCTCATACGATCCGTACGCACCGCTCGTGGCCGTGATGGTGTAGCCGAGGCTGTTCGCGGGATCCGTCGGCATGTATTTGAGATACGTGGTCGGCAGCGACGAGGTGTACTGGCCGGTGTTGTCCACCGCATATTCTTCCATTGCGGTGGAAAGCGATTTCAAGTTATCCTCGCAGGCTGACGTGATCGACTCCGCACGGGCATGCGCAAAATTGGGGATGAGGATCGCCGCTAAAATCGCGATGATCGCGATGACGATCATCAGCTCGATGAGGGTGAATCCGCGCGGTCGCCCGCCTCTCAGGTGTGCTTTGTTCTGTTTGGTCATGGTTATCTAATCCAATGCCCTTGGTCGGCCTCGACTATTCCGCGCGTCGCGAACTGCGACGCGCGTCACGTTAATTGCCGTTCAGACCTTGGTTCTGGTAGTACTGCACCGTGGTACAGGTGGTGCACTTCACGCCGGCTTTGTTCAGGTTGCCCATCGTGGTCCGATCGTGTCCGCCTGTGTCTTGGACTTCGTATGAGCCGTAGGTGGAGTTACCACCGGCCGGCGCAGTGATGACGTAAGCGGCGTTATTGACCGGATCTTTCGGCGTCACTGCGAGATACAGCGAAGGCAGCGTGGTCGTGTACGTGCCGTTGTTGTCAACAGCATACTCTTCCATCGCCGTTGCGATCTGCTTCTCGTTGCCTTCGCACGCCGCGGTCTGCGATTCGGCGCGCGCATGGATGAAGTTCGGGATCAGGATGGCTGCCAAGATCGCGATGATCGCGATGACGATCATCAACTCGATCAGGGTGAAG
>DATGJI010000051.1 GCA_035295225.1 Candidatus Eremiobacteraceae bacterium
GGATGTGGGGCGCGCCTTTACGGCGCGCCGGCGGATGTGGGGCGCGCCTTTACGGCGCGCCGGCGGATGTGGGGCGCGCCTTTACGGCGCGCCGGCGGACCGTAAAGGTCCGCCCTACATCGCTCTGGTTAGTATAGGGCGAGGGCGGCGTTGACCAAGGTGGGTGCGTCGGTCATGTCCATGCTCGATATCGTCACGGTCACGCCGGGCGGCGTCCACTTCAGCCAGCCGACGTGCTGGTAGTACGGACCGGTCACCGTATATGTCGCCGGGTAGCCGTTGACCATATATATCTGGCCGGTCGGTTCCGGCGAAGGTCCTGGACTGCTCGCGTCGTCGTCGGCGCGCATGGTTTCCAAGACCGTGAGCTCGAGACGGTCGCCGAGGCGATAGACGATCTTCACGCTTGTCGGCCGCGACTGCGAATCGCTGGCAAGAATGGTGACGCTGTCTGCTTCAGCCGACGTCGGCATGACGTAGACGTGAAATGCCGCGTTGTCCACGACATCGGCAAGCGATTGACTTGCGCCCATCGCGCCGAGCAACAGCGCTGCGAGCGCCGCGATCACGAGCGCCTCTTACGCGACCGGCGCCACGCGCGCGCGCGTCGTGGGCCTGATCTGGGGCTGTTCGCCGTTCAATTCTTCTACTTTGTGACACGCCACCCAGTGGCCGGCGTAGTTGGAAAATGCCGGGACTTCTACTTTGCAGCGCTCGTACGCGATCGGGCAGCGCGTGTGGAATCTGCAGCCGCTCGGAGGATTGACGGGCGATGGGATGTCGCCTTCGAGGATGATGCGTTCGCGGCGCGCTTCGAGGCGCGGGTCGGGGATCGGAATAGCCGACAGCAGCGATTGCGTGTACGGATGGAGCGGGCGCTCGTACAGTTCGTCGCGGCCGGCAAGCTCCATCAACTTCCCGACGTACATCACCGCGACGCGATCGGAGATGTGGCGCACCACGGAGAGATCGTGGGCGATGAAGAGATATGTCAGCCCTAGCCGGTCCTGCAGATCCTGAAGCAGGTTGACGACCTGCGCCTGGATCGAGACGTCGAGCGCGGAAACCGGCTCGTCGGCCACGATGAATTTTGGATTCACTGCCAGCGCGCGCGCGACGCCGATGCGTTGCCGCTGCCCTCCGGAGAATTCGTGCGGATAGCGGTTGGCGTGATACGGTGCGAGACCGACCGTCCGGAGCAGCTCGTTGACGCGCGCATCGATTTCTTTACCGGATGCGAGCTTGTGGATCTGCAGCGGCTCGGCGACGATGTCGCCGACGGTCATGCGCGGGTTGAGGCTCGCGTAAGGGTCCTGGAAGATGATCTGCATCTCGCGGCGCAGCGCGCGCATGGCCGGACGTTTCAGGGTGGTGATGTCGATGGTGCCGCCCTCGAAATAGATATGGCCCCTCGTAGGCTCGACAAGGCGGAGGATGCAGCGGCCCACAGTCGTCTTGCCCGAACCGGACTCGCCCACCAAGCCGAGCGTCTCGCCTTCCTTGATGTCGAACGAGACGCCGTCCACCGCTTTGACGTCGCCCACGTGGCGGCTGAAAACACCCGCCATGATCTTGAAATACTTGGCGACATCGCGCAGCGCGACGAGCGTGTCGGCGCTCACGCCGTCGGTGGAAGCGGTCGGTTTGAGCTCAGCTGCCATCTGGCGCCTTCCGTTCGGCAGCGGCGGCGGCCGTCGCCTCTGCGGCAGCGCGCAACGCCTTGGTGTCGATATTTTTATCTTCCTTATATAGGAAGCATCGCGCCACGTGCCCCTCTCCGAATTCGTACGCCGGCGGCGGGGTGGTGATGCACTCGGGCATGACGTACCGGCAGCGCGCGGCAAACGCGCACCCGGGTGGCAGCCGCAGCAAATTCGGCGGCTGGCCATCGATCGGCTGGAGGCGCGTGCGGCCCTTTTCGTCGAGGCGAGGCAGCGAGTCGAGCAGGCCCCACGTGTATGGGTGCTTCGGTTCAGAGAATATCTGATCGGCGGTGCCGTATTCGATCATGTTGCCGCCGTACATGACGAGCACTTTCTCACATACTTCGGCGACGACGCCGAGATCGTGGGTGATGAGAATGATGGCAGAGTTGAGGCGGCGCTGCAAGTCGCGCATCAGGTCCAGGATCTGCGCCTGAATGGTGACGTCCAGCGCGGTGGTGGGTTCGTCTGCGATCAGCAGCGCCGGGTCGCACGACAGTGCCATGGCGATCATGACACGCTGGCGCATGCCGCCCGAGAACTGGTGCGGATAGTCGTTGATCCGATCGCGCGCTTCTGGGATTCGCACGAGAGCGAGCATGTCCACCGCGCGCGCCATGGCATCTCGCTTGTTCTTCTTCTGATGGATCATGATCGCTTCGGCGATCTGGTCGCCGACGGTGAGCACCGGGTTCAGGCTCGTCATCGGGTCTTGGAAGATCATGGAGATCTTGTTGCCGCGGATCGCGCGCATCTGAGGTTCGCTCAACAAGAGAAGGTCTTGTCCGTCGAACTCGATGCTGCCGCTCTCGATCCGCCCGGGCGGCATCTGGATCAGCCGCATCACGGCAAGCGACGAGACGCTCTTGCCGGAACCGGATTCGCCCACGATCCCGAGCGTCTTGCCCGCGTCAACGGAGAACGAAAGACCGTTCACCGCGCGGACGATACCGTCGTCCGTGCGGAACGTCACTTCGAGGTTTTTCACCGAGAGCAACGACATGGTCTTAGAACAACGCTCCTATGAAAACGGAGGTCGCGTCGAAGCGCGACCCTGTGCCGGATTTTTCACGCGCCGCACGGAGTATTCCTACGCTCCGCTGCCGCGCGTCTTGGGATCGAGCGCATCTCTGAGACCTTCGCCGACGAAGTTGAACGCGACGACGGTCATCACGATGAGCAGACCGGGGATGACCAACAGCCACGGCGCGCTGAGCACCTCCGGATCGAGCGCCTTTTGCAGACTATTGCCCCAACTCGGCGTCGGGATCTGCACGCCGAGGCCGAGATACGAAAGTCCTGATTCCGTCAAGATGTTGTCGCCGATGGCGAGCGTCGCCGCCACGATCACGGGCGCGAGCGCGTTGGGCAGCAAGTGCCGGAAGATGATCCGACGATCTTCGGCGCCGAAGGCACGCGCAGCGGTGACGAAGTCGCGCTCGCGCAGCGAGAGTATCTGACCGCGCACGAGGCGCGAGACGCCCGTCCAGGACAGCATTCCGATGACGACCATGATCACGATGATGCTGAAATTATTGGTCACGGCCTCCACGGTAAGGATCAGGAAGAACGTCGGGAAGGAAAGCATCATGTCGACGAATCGCATCATCGCCGAATCCACCCAGCCGCCGTAGTATGCCGCGATCGCTCCGTATATCGTGCCGAATGTGATCGCGATGAACATCGCGGAAAACCCGACTTCAAGCGAGATGCGCGCTCCGAACAACATACGTGAGAAGTAGTCGCGTCCGTCCACGTCGGTGCCGAAAAGGTGGTGAGCCGAAGGCGGCGTGGGCGTACCGATGATATTCATGTCGATGGCAAGCGGATCGTAACTGGTCAAATGGCCTGCGAAGACGGCGCAAAAAACGATCAGCCCGACAAGACCGAGGCCCACCAGCGACAGTTTGTTGCGAGCAAAGCGTCGCCAGACGTCGACGGCGACCGGAACGTGCGCGGGCATCGCTTGGTCGAGCGCGGATTCGAGGCCGATCGGTCGCGACGCAGCCATGTGCTAGTCGTACCTGATCCGCGGATCGGCGACGGCGTAGCCGATATCGGCAAGCAGATTCCCGACGACGACGAGCAAAGCTGAAAAGAGCGTGATGCCCATGATCGTGGGATAGTCGCGTTCGAAGATCGCGTTCAAACCAAGATAGCCCATGCCGGGTATCGAGAAGACTATCTCGGTGAAGTACGCTCCCGTGAGAAGGGCCGGCAGATAAAGGCCGATGAGGGTGATAACGGGCAGCAGCGCGTTGCGCAGCGCGTGCTTGTACACGACGACGCTCGGCGAGAGACCTTTGGCGGCCGCGGTCCGGATGTAATCTTCACCGAGCACGTCAAGCATTGAAGCACGCTGGTAGCGCATCCATGAAGCCAAACTCACGAACGTCAGCGTCGCGACAGGCAACACGAGATGACGGATCCGATCACCGAGGTTGAACCCGGTCGAACCCATTTCGCTCAGGCCCGACGCCGGAAACCAGTGGAGCCGCACCGCGAATATCTCGAGCATCATAATACCGAGCCAGAACGTCGGCATGCCGTAGCCGATAAACGCGATCGCCGTGGCGATATAGTCGATGACCGAATTCTTATGCGTCGCCGCGTAGATGGCTGTGGGTATCGCGATGAGCAACGTGCAGATGAACGACGTCGAGATGAGCTGTAATGTGATCGGGACCTTTTCGAGGATCTTTGCCATGACCGGCCGGCCGTCGATGAAGGAAAAACCCAGGTCACGATTGACGACGAGGTTATGCAGCCAATAGAAATATTGGACGTACCACGGTTTGTCCAACCCAAGCTGATGTTGGATTATCGCAAGATCTGCGGCCGACATCGGCCGCGCCGAATGCGTGAAAATGGACCCGACGCCGCCGGGCGCCAGCGCCATGATCGCATACGAGATGACCGAGATCCCGAGCAGAAGCGGAATGAGTCCGAGCAGGCGCCGGCCTATGTACGTGGACACCGAGCTGCGCTTACTGTGCTATCCACCATTTCGGAAGATTGAAGATCGTGTACGCGAAGAACGGACCGGCCTGCGCCGGGTCCACACCTTTCACGCGAGAGTTGACGACGTTGCGGTAATACGGCTCTACGGTCCAAAGATACGGCACGTCTTGTATCGCGAGCTCCTGCACTTTGAAATAAAGGGCACGCCGCTTTGCCTGGTCGGTCGTCTCGAGCGCCGCTTGCAGCAGCGCGTCCATCTTCGGATTGCTGTAGCGCGCATAGTTGAGGCCGGCCGGCGGGATCGCTTGCGTGCTCAAGATAAGCGTCGGATCGGGATCGGTGTTCTCACTTTCCCCTCCGGAATCGAGCTGAAATTTTCCATCCCGCTCGTTCTGATAGAAGACGTTGATCTCCGACTGCTTGGATGTGAGCTTGATGCCGACCGCCTTCATCTCGGCTTGTGCGAATTCGAAGTCTTTCGCTCCGGCTTCGTTACCCGAGATCAAGCCGACGGAAATCGTGAGCGGCTGACCGTTCTTTGAGCGGTAGCCGTCCGGCCCCATCTTCCAGCCGTCGGCGTCGAGTATCTGACCGGCCTTAGCTGGATCGTAGGGAAATGCGGTCTTTTCGGCTGGGTCAAGAGCCCATGATTGCGCGAGCGAGACAGGTCCGAAAACGGGGATATCCTCGCCGCGGAACAGTTTTGCGGATTCGGTCGCGCGATCCCAGGCGTACATCATCGCGCGCCGCACGTTGATGTCGCCCATGATCGGATCCTTGAGGTTCGGTATCTCCCAGTTGAAGTCGTTGGCGTACGTGTGGATGTGCGTGAAGCGGTTATCGTCTTTGACGGCCTGCCATTGCGCGCCCGTCAACTCGTATGTCATGTCCACTTCGCCGTCTTGCAGCGCGATGAGCACCGCCTGTTCGGTCTGGTACTCCTTGATGTACACCTCATCGATGTACGGCCGGCCATTCCACCACGTCTTGTTGCTGGTCAGGGTCATGTGATCGTCTTGCTTGAAATCGGTGACGATGTATGGGCCGTCGCTGACGAACGATCTCGAGATGTCGAGATGTCGCATCGCCGAGTGCGAAACCTTGGCATAGATGTGTGCCGGCAACGGCGCGTGCACGACGCCCCCGAGAACATCGGCGAGAAACGCCGCGTTCGGCGTTTTCAATTTGTAAACGACGGTCCATTTGTCCGGTGCGGTGAGACCGGCAACGATGTCGTAGTCGGATTTGTATGGCGCCTGCGTCGCCGGATCCGACTCGAGTGCGTATTCGTACATCACGTCTGCGCTCGTCACCGGCTGGCCATCGCTCCACGTGGCGTTGTGGCGCAAGTGCATCGTATACGTCAAACCGTCTTTTGAGATTTCCCATTTCTCGGCGAGCCACGGGACGACTTGCATCTGGGGGTCGACGTTGACCAGCGTGTCGTAGGCGAGCGCAAGATCGTTGCCGGCCCCTTCCACGTCAGCGTAGATCGGCAGCAGTGTGTCCGCCGCAGAATTTGAACCGATCTTAAACGTTCCGCCGTAGTGCGGCGTTCCGGCCGCGGCCGTTCCGTTCTCAGGCGCGGTCGAGGTGGAAGTCGATCCACCGCCCGAGCATGCTGCGAGCAACGCGGCCGCGACGACGAGTGCGGCGGTCTGCGGCAGATGACGCATGATCTTTGTGCCCCCGCTGGCTATCGAGTGATGAAGAAAAATGCGATCGCGAGGATGACGAATGCGCTCGCGAACGTGGTGGTGAGCCGGCCCATCTGTTGCTCGAGGCCGAGCCTACCGTGGTACGCGGATTCCATCCGCCCGCCGATGCTGCCGCCGAGACCCTCGGTCTTGGTGGTCTGCGCGGCCATGAGCGCGATGAGCCCTACCGATGAGACGATGAACAAGCCTTGGACAAGCGCCAAGATGACGGGATGCTGCTGGCCCCACGTCGCAGGTGCTCCGAAGAGATTTGGCGGCAGCACGAGCGGCACAGGTGTGGGGATAACGGGCGCTCGCGTAGCGGCGGCGGCAGCGGCGAGGGCAGTGAGGAATGCGAACACGCGTAGCCTGCTCCGTAATGACGGTCAAGACGGGGTGATAGAGCGATAGTTCTTCGGTAAAACGTCCCGCGTACCCTATGCGGATTTCATCTCCAGACCCTTAAGAAAGTCCAGCACGGCGGGTGCGAATCGCTGCAGACGCGGCCGCACCGTTATGAGATGGTCGTGTCCGTCGAGCATCACCACGCGCACATCGGCCGAGCCGACGGTATCGCGGATGTATTCCGCATTTCGCGCCGGCGAGGTGGGATCGGCCTTGGACTGCACGATCAGCAGCGGCGCGCGCACTTTGGGTAAGATGTCCTTCGCCATCGCAAGCACTTCCAACACCGGCGGTGCGGCGTTGACCGGCACCGTCGAATAACCCACCACGTTGCCCTGCCACGCCGCGAAGTTCGCGGGCGTGCGAAGCGTCGGTACGAAGCGGTTCAGAAACGGCACCGCGCCGGCGACCAGCGGATCCAAGAACACCGGCGTCGAGAAGCAGACGATTCCGCTCACCGTGTGCCGCGTCGAGAGATAAAGGCTGAGCGCACCGCCGAGAGACAGTCCGAGGAGATAGACTCGACAAAAGCGCCGGCGCGCTTCGTCGAAGGCGCGCTCTGCGCCATCGATATAGTCTGACGCTTCGATCTGTGCGAGATCGTTTTCATGCGTCGCATGTCCGGCGAGCGCCGGACCGATGACGCCGAACCCATTTTCATGCAAGAGTTCGCCGAGCGCGCGCACCTCAAACGGACTGCCGGTGAAGCCGTGCAGCAAGAGCGCACCGGGGCCGCCATCCGGACCGAAGCTGAAGGGCTCACCGCCTGCGAGATACGTCATGCGGGCAGGGCGGGCGTCGCGCGCCAGGAAAGCAACGCGCGATGCGCGATCCGGCGAACCCACGCGAGGCCAAAATCTCGTCGGGCACAGTCGTGCTGCTGCGGGAACATCGCGCGGCTGTTGAATTCGCGCGCGCACTGTCCACGATATTCAATCCTTTTCTCTCCGCCACGGCGCTTTTCATCATCGTCTCGCATGCCTACTCGACGTCCAGGCTCGAGTTCTGGAAGCTGTCGGCAGCGGGGCTCTTCTTCTTCACCGTCGCTCCGCTGGCGTGCGTCCTCTACCTTTACCTTACCGGTCGCATCTCCGACTTCGACATGTCCGAGCGGCCCGAGCGCCAGCGCGTTTTTGCGGCGTTCGTCGTGATCTATCTCCTCGCCGCGATCTCGCTCTCGGCTCTCCATGCGCCGGTTCAACTCGTCGCGATCACGTGGGGATACTGGGGCACGGCGCTGCTCACGATGGTCATCACGCGTTGGTGGAAGATCAGCACGCACGCGTTCGGCATCGCGGGGCCGTTCACGGTCATGTTCTTTCTGTTCGGTAAGGAGCCGCTGCCGTACGTGATCATCGTGCCGCTGGTGTGCTGGGCCCGCGTCTACCTGCGCAGTCATACGGTGGCGCAAGTCGTGACCGGATCCGCCATCGCCGTGCTCTCGACGTTCGTCTTCTTCAAGTTGTTCCACTTGGTTTGAGATCGACGTGCCGCAGCACGTCGATCCGCGTACCCGTCAAGAGCTGGGCGTTCGCGGCGAATTCGTCCTTGTCGCCGCTGACCTCAAATGAGAGCGTGCCGCGGCTGTGGTCGAGCCCTGCGATCATCTGACTCACTTTCGCCGCGCACGCGGCCGCCGGATCGACGATTGCGACCTCGTCGCCGAGCGCGGTCGTGAACCAGGCGGCCAAATGCTGAAAGTGCGTGCATCCGAGGACGAGCGTGTCGCAGCCGGCGCGCAGGATCGGGCCGCAATACAATGCGACTGCATCTCTCGCGCGCACGCTCGCCCACCCGCCGGATTCGACGATCGGCACGAGCGACGGCGCCGCGACGGATGTGACGCGCGCGTCCGGCCGGTACTTCAAGATCTCGCGCTCGAACACGCCGCTGCGCACCGTCGCGTGCGTCGCGATGACCCCGATGCCGCCGTTCCGGGTGGCTGCCGCTGCCGCGAGCGCGCCGAACGAAACAACGCCGACGAGCGGAACGGTGGAGACAGGCCAGCCCGCCGCGTCAAAGGCCGCGCACGTGGTTCCGGACGCGACGACGATGACCGAGGGGTCGTGCACGAGCAGTCGTTTGACGATTGCCGCGCCGAGCGCGGCGACGTCCGCAAGCTCGCGGCCTCCGTACGGCACGTGGGCGGTGTCGGCGAAATACATATAGTCCGTGTCGAGCGTGAGCGCGCGCAATGCCGACAGCACGGTCAAGCCGCCTAGACCCGAGTCGAGAAGGGCGACTCGACGGGCCGGGCTTGTCATATCAGAACGAGAGTCCTGTCAAGGTGAAGGTCCGGGGGTCGGCGATGCGTGCGGTCCCCCGGTGAAATCCATGATGCCTTTGACGATTCCTGCAGCGATGCGGTCGAGGAACGCCGGCTGCTGCAGCAACGTGCCGTCATGTGCGTTGCTTAGGAATGCAGTCTCGACGAGCACCGCCGGCATGGCGGCGTGTTTGATGACGTAGAAATCTTCGCGCTTGACGCCGACATCGGCGATGCCGTCAGACGCCACCGTTTCCGCTTGCACATCTTGGGCAAACGCCTTGTCCGCGGGCTGCCAGTAATACGTGGTCGTGCCGTTCGGCGCGGTCGACACCGACGAGTTGATATGGATGCTGACGAACACGGTGGCGCCCGCGGCGTTTGCGACGTCGTCGCGCGCCTGCAGTTCCTGCTTGTCGACGCCGTTCGGATCGCCGACCTCGTAGTCGCCGTCTCTCGTCATGACGACACGCCAGCCGAGCGATTGCAGCCGGTTCTGCACGATTTTCGAAATCTCAAGCGTGAGATTCTTCTCGGTCAGCCCGAGGTCCGGATTGAGCGATCCAGGGTCGTTGCCGCCGTGGCCCGGATCTATGACGACAAGATCGCCGACCGTCGCCGCCGGTTGGATCGAAGCCATCGGCCTTGGCGATGCGTTCGCGACCACCGCAGCGTTCAGTTCTCCGACGCCGGCCATCGGCGTGTCAGGCGCGGGCGTCGCGGTCTCTATCTCTATTCCGATCTGATTGCTCGTCCCCGCGACCTGGCCTACGCGGATATCTGTGTCGCGGCTCGGCGCAATCGACAAGCGCACGACTTTATCCGGCACGAGCAGATGTTGGCTGACCTTAGCCGATTTGATGAAATCGAGCTGCACATCCAGGTCTCGCGACGCGCCGACCAGCACGGCATGATCGAGATCGAGCCAGAAGCGATCGTCGGGATCACCGAGCCTGTGCCATGAAAAACTTACCGGTCCGGAAAGCGTGAGCGTGATGCGCATGCCGGTCGGTACGCGCGCGACGCTCACGGCGGTGACTCTCTGATCGGCGGATGGAGCGGGAGAGCCGCTTGGCGTGGGTTCGGCGACGGGCGCCGCGGTTGTGACTCCGTTTATCGGCGACGATGTGTCGACGGGTTCGGGGACAGCAGGCGTGGGCGAAGCGACTTGCGGAGTCGCGGTCGGCAGCGTCGTTGCGGACACCACGACATTGTTGATGCGGGTCACCGCGCTTGGCGTGGCTGCGATCGTGGCCGTCTTCAGCGCTGCTTGATCGCGCGCGATGACGATATCCATCTCCGCGCCGCCGTCACCGCGGCGCGCGACGAAGCTCGCCTTGCCGGCCAGCGCCAGGGTCAGCGTTGTCGTGGGATAACCCGGCGGGCCGTTCTCTGCGATGGTGCCGCGCGCCACAAGACCGATACGACGTTGCACATCGGCAGCGAGGTCGGTGCCGAAGCCGGGAAACGACACGGTCAGCGTACGCGCGCGCGACTGGGCCGCGTACGCACTATGCCAGCTGATAACGCCGGACCCGGCGATGTGCAGGATCGTCCGCGGACCGTCTTGCCGAGAACTGATCGAAAGTATCTGCGGCACGAACACGTACCCGCCGTGGAAGCCGCGCACGCCGAGGCCGAGCGCGCGCGCGAGCGGCAACAGCGGCAAGTACAGTTGTCCGCCCTGCGTGAACGGCGCGAACGGGATCGCAGTCGCGGCGCTGTTGACGCTGACCGCATTGCTTCCGACAGTGAACGTGATGAGCTCACCGTCTGCGCGCGTGATCGCGACGAAACGGGTGCCGGGCTGCCACGCGAGGTGTGCGGCGACTTGATCGAGCATCGCGTTGAGACCCGAGTCGTTGACCGGAGCGACCGGATCGCCGAATGCGATCCCGAGTTTTTCGAACGGGATCTGCCGGCCGGCGACCCAGACTTGTGCCGAAGTCGGCGTGACGGTGGTGGCGAGCGCCGGGACCGGCAAATCGAGTGCCAAAGCGGCGGCCAACGCGATGCCCGCTGCGAGCCGGATCATCATTGGGCGAAGGTCGTGCGCGAGAGCGGTTCGTCCAGTTCGAGTTGACCGCCCGGAAGCGAAGGCACGACGACGCCGTTCAGGCGGATCTGTACCGCCGTTATTCCCGGAATATCGGTGACCGTGTACGTGAGCGACTTGAAGAGCCCGGCTTCATCGCCGGCGCCCCGGCTGAATCTTTTTGTGATCGAGCCTGTGAGGTCGACGACCGCGGTCGCTTCCTTCAGCGAGACTTTGGCACGGGTATCGGGCGGAAATGTGAGGAGATCTGCGGCTGGGTCGAGCGGACCAGCCAAAAGCTGCTCCACGGCGTACTGCGCACGGGCCGCCCCAGACAGCCCCGGCGCGGCAGAGTAATGGAAGGCAACCAGCGTGTCGCTGCCCGCTTTACTGTAGTAGACGGTTATTTGATTGGTCGGAGGCGGCTCTGCGCCCCGATGGTTGCATCCGGCGACGCTCAAAACGAGCGCTATCGTGACTGCTAATCGTGTTCTGCTCGACATCCTGTCGATGATCTATCCCTCCTGCCCGTACAAACGTTTGTTTGGGCAGAGTATGTAGGGCGGACCTTCATGGTCCGCCGTCGATGATGGCCGAAGGGGTCGACGCGAGTCGGCCCCGGCAAACGCAACGTGGGCCGACTGGCGTCGGCCCCTTCATTGCGTGAGGGCTCGCGCGCGAGCGTGCAAGAGCTCGCGTTCGCGAGCGTTTTGCGTGAGCGACGCCGCGCGCTCGAATTCTTTTCGAGCCTCTTCGTGGCGGCCGACCTTTTCGAGCAAGTCACCGCGAACGCTCGGCAGCCAATGGTACTGGGCTAGCGAAGGTTCGTCGTCCAGTCCGTCGACGAGCGCCAGGCCGGCCGCCGGACCGTATGCCATGGCGACCGCAACGGCTCGGTTCAATTCGACGATCGGCGTCGGCGTCAGCTGCGCGAGCGCGTCGTAAAGCGCAACGATCCGCGGCCAATCAGTCTCACCGGCTGTTCGGGCGCGTGCGTGGCATGCGGCGATCGCGGCTTGCAACGCGTACGGTCCGAGCGCGCCACGGAGATCCTCGGCGCGCTTGAGGGCGGCGAGGCCGCGCCGTATCAGCAGGTAGTCCCAGCGTCCTCGATCTTGGTCTAACAAGAGAATGGGCGCTCCCGATGGCGAGACACGCGACTTCAGACGCGACGCCTGTATTTCCATCAAGGCGACAAGACCATGGACTTCCGGCTCAGCCGGAGCCAGTTCAGCCATGATGCGACCGAGGCGCAGGGCGTCTTCGCACAGCGCCGGTCGAAGCCAATCCTCTCCGGCCGTCGCCGCATATCCCTCGTTGAAGATGAGATAGAGAACTTCAAGCACGGACGACAGTCGTCCGGCGCGATCGGCTCCGCTCGGCACCTCAAACGGCACGCGAGCTTCCGCCAGCGTTCGCTTGGCTCGTACGATCCGCTGTGCGATCGTCGGCGTCGAGACGAGAAAAGCGCGCGCGATCTCTTCTGTCGTCAAGCCGCCGAGCAGGCGAAGCGTCAGCGCGACTCGCGCATCGGTTGTGATGATCGGATGGCACGCGATGAACATGAGGCGCAGGAGATCGTCGCCGACGCCATCGTCGGCCCCATCGAACGCCGCCACGGTCAGTTCGTCAGCGGCTTCCAGGCGATGGCCGATCTCTTCGCTCTTCTCTTCCAGACGCTTCAATCGGCGAAAGACGTCAACCGCGCGGTGTTTCGCCGCGGTCATGAGCCACGCGCCTGGATTGTCAGGAATGCCTGACTCGGGCCACTGCTCGAGCGCCGCGACGAGTGCGTCCTGCGCGAGATCCTCCGCAAGGCCGACGTCGCGGACGAATCGCGTTAGTCCGGCGATGAGGCGCGCCGACTCGATACGCCAGATCGCATCGATCGCGCGATGCGCTTTCGATGCGACCGTTGCGTCAGGTTCGCTCACATCTATACGTTAGGCTTGGCGCCGGCCGAGGCTGCCTTCTGGTTCCCGACAATCTCTTCGAAGTCCGATTCCTCGAAAATCTGGCGGATTTCGATCTCGGAGTCGCCGGCATGCGGGTTGGGGCAGCGCTTGACCCACTCGATGGCTTCCGCCAACGATTTGACTTGCCAGATCCAAAAGCCGGCGACCAGTTCTTTCGTCTCTGCGAACGGACCATCCACGACCGTACGCTTTGACCCGGAGAACTGCACGCGCGCGCCCTTCGAACTCGCTTGCAGGCCGTCGGCGGCGAGCAGCATGCCGGCTTTAGCGAGTTCTTCGTTAAATTTTCCCATAGCTTCGAGGAGTTCGAAACTCGGCATCACGCCCGCTTCCGATTGCTCGTTCGCTTTGACCAAAACCATGACTCGCATCTACTTCTCTCCTTTACTTGCAACTCTGCGTGAGCCCCGCATCGTCGACCTACTCGCACCGCAGCGGTCTCTACTCACGCGTCGATTTTGGCACGGCGATTTCGACACTCGCTGTACCGCTACGGGGAATTTTCGAGCCGGCTAAGCGCCGACTCGATGGGTCAATCGTGATGGTGATGTCCGGCGTGCGGATCTGAGCCTCGATTACCCCACCACACGAGAAGCCCGACGATCGCGAGAAACAGTATGTTCAAGATCGTCGTATAGTCAAAGCTGATCTGTTCCACGGCCATCAAGAAATTTCCCGACGGGCGCGGCGTCAAATGCAAGGAGCCGAACACAGCGTCCACGAGTAAGCCTGCGACGACCATCGAGAGATAGAACACCGCGACCATGCGCAACGCGAGCGCCCAACCGTAATACTTCCGATAGATGTCGACGAGCGGCAGCACGATCAGGTCGGCGTAGAGAAACGCGATGACGCCGCCGAAGGTGCTGCCGCCGTTCCAGAGGACTGCCGCGAGCGGCACGTTGCCGATAGAACAGACGAAGCTGAGAAAGGCGATGACCGGTCCGATCGAAGCGTTCTCGACGACTCGAAACAGCGTTGGCCCCCCGGTGACGAACAAATGCTGCCACCACGTCGCGGGCACGCCGACGGCGAGAAAGCCGGCTATCAGGAAGCCTAAGATCAGATCGGTCTGCAGCATGGACCAATCCATCTCGAAGTAGTGCGCGATATAGCGCCAGCCCTCACCGGATCGCAGTTTCTCCATCAACGTGGCACCGGGGGCGAGCATGTCGCCGTGATCGTGCTGGTGCGTCGAGCCCGTTTCCACATGCGCGCGCCCGCGTTCCACCAACGCCGGCGAAATGAAGAGTTTCGCAAAGAGCGCGAAGATCGCGATCAGCACGAGTCCGCCGACCCACTCTGCGACGACGAACGGCCAGCCCATCAGCCGCCAGAGAATAAAGCCGAGCTCGATCACGAGATTCGTCGAGGCGAACATGAATGCCATCGACGTCGTGAAGTTCGCACCGCGTTTGAATATCGATTTCGCGGTCGCCGCCGCCGCGTAGCTGCACGACGAACTCGCCGCACCGAGAAGCGCGGCAAGTCCGAGTTCACGGAACCCGGCGCGACCGAACAGCGCAGCCATCCCGCCTTTCGGCACGTACGCCTGCACCATCGCGGAGAGGATGAACCCGAGCAACAGCGACCAGAGCACCGCCCAGAACATCGCGAACGACGCGTAAAGCCACTGGCTGATGAAATGTACGACGATCATCGATCTACCGCTGCCTGCGCGCGTTTCACATCGGCGGCATGTCGAAGGAAGCCGCAGGCTCGAGGCAAATCATGCGGCTCTGCTTCGTGCGACGTTCGAATCGAGGGTGCGATGGGCAACCAGCTTTCCTATAAAGTCACGGGAATGGATCTGAGCGGATACATGGTCAAGGATGCGGCACGAGCGATCGCCTTCTACCGCGATGTGCTCGGCCTAGAACCGGTGACGATCTATCCGGACAATCGAGGCGCAGAATACGAACTCGCCGACGGCACGACCTTCGGACTGTGGGGCGGCGGCGGGGTCGTCATGCCGTTTCAGCCGAGCAACGGAATATTGTTCGCGGTCGACGATCTCGACGCTGCGGTAGCTGCGCTCAAGGCCAAGAGCATCCCCGTCCTCATGCAGCACGACACGCCGGTCTGCTCCATGGCGATGATCAACGACACCGAAGGCAACATGATCACCTTCCACAAGCGCAAGGCGATGTGACTTTGTCGTCGACCGTTTAGGCCGGGCGTCGAGCGCCCTTCGTCTATGCCCCGCGCGTCCGTGCTTCGCGCAGTTCCCGCTGAACCGGCCATTCTGAAAAGGCGAAGATTAGGACGATGATGAGGTTGACGATCGGAATGAGCAACAGCAAGCTGAGCGCGCCCGAATAACCGGCCTTCGACGCGATCGTCCAGTTGATCCACAGACTTAAGATGAGCAGGCCGATGCCTATGAGGACCCCGACGATGCCCATGCCCGCGATGGCGGCGAAGGCGCCCGCGGACGCGTTGGTGGCCGCATCGCTATTGGCATCTGCGAGCAGCAAAACAAAAAGAAGCGGAGAGATCATGACGACACCTCTTTCGGACAGCATGTGTGCCGGAACGACCGTTCGCCCGCTTCCTCGCTAAACCCCTGGACTATCGGACAAGAGGAGCCGGGAGAAAAACGAGGGCAAGCGCTGCTTGCCCTCGTCACGTGTCATTCCACCCCGGCGAATTTGAAGCCCTTGATCGAGCCTATGCCGGTCGTGTTGTCGTAACCCGTGTGCGCGCTGAAGCCGCCGTTTGAGCCGATCTTTATGTCGTGGAATACGGTGTAGCCATGCGCCTTGAACGCCGCATAGATGTTCGGGTTGACGTACCCGAAGCGCTTCCCGTCTTTCTGATTGATCGTCACCTGCAGCGCGCAGTACGTCGGCGACGACCACGATGTGCCGCCGATCGGACCTTGGAACGCGCCGCCGAAAAAGAACGAGAAGCCCGTAGATGGATCTGCTGGGAACGCGATGTCGGGCACGTTCCGATGTGTGGTGGACGCAAGTCCCGGCACGCCGACCTGGTATGTGGGAATCGGCAGAACTGCCGACACGCCGCCGCCGGTCCCAGACCATGTGCGCTCGGACATGTACATCGCATGCGAGTTCACGAACAGCGATGTGCCGCCGACCGAGACGAAGCGCGGTTCCACCGCAGGCGTCGATTGGCCGGTCGTGGAGCTGCACTCTTGTGAGCCGCCGTCTCCCGCTGACGCGCTAAAAGTGATGCCTTTGGCTTCGCCTTGCGTCGCGATGTGGTTGGCCGCTTTGGCGTACGGCTGGTCATCCGTCTCGCAGACGCCGAAGCTTGAATTGACCACGTCGACTTTGTTGTCGGAGACGATCCTGTTATACGCGCTTTCGCCAGGCGCGTCGATCGGATCTTCGAGGATATAAAGGTAGATATCGGCGCCGGGCGCGAGCGATGCCATCGTCTCGACATCCAGCGTGGCTTCGACGACAGCCGGATCACTGGGGCTCCAAGCGCCCGTGCCCTGGATGAGCGTGCGGTGCGTCTTTCCGGTGCGCGTCTCGCCGAAGAACGTCAAGAACGACTTGATGTCTGAATCTTTCACGGTGCCGGCCACGTTAGCGACCGCATGGCCCGTGCCGTCGAAGCCGTGCTGCACCGGGAAATCGAAACCTGTCGCAAGGGCGACGGGACCGAATCCGCCGTCGGGTCCGTGAAGCATGCCGCCGACGGTGTCGGGCTGCACAGCCAGACGCCGACCGCGGACCCAATCGTATTGGGCTTTGTTGAGATTATCAAAGCCGGAGATCGCGACCACGTCGTTTTGCAGCTCGTCCGGCACTATCGCAGGGCGCGCGTTTGCGTAGCGCAGCCCGTATCCGTTCTGAAAGACTTTGTGTATCTCGGTTTTAAAATACGCGTCCGCCGCTTGCGCCGGACCTTCAACGTTGAGCAACGTGCGATTGTTGTACGTGCCGGTGACGCGGAAACCCGCGCGCTGCATCGTCTGGGCTACGCGCGCATAGTCTGCTTGGGATGGCGCGAAGTAGGCATTGAATTGATAGTTGTTCAGGAAGCGCCCGAAGTACGGTGAAGACGGATCGCCTTGCGCATCGACGAGCCGCGATAGTTCGGCCTCATGGCGATAGTGGAGCGTGATCGCGAGTGAGACGACTTGCGAGCGCGAGGCGATGCCGAGATCGCGCACATCGCTGCGAACGGGAACGTTTGCTGCAACGGCGGGCGTGAGTTGCGCATTCGCTCGGTGTGGTGCGCCGATCAGCAAGAGCGCCGCAGCTGCCGGCACGATGAACTGCTGGAATCTGACCATGACCCCTCCAAAGAAAGATTGTGATTCCATACAGTGTACGCTTGAGGCGCAACTGCGAACAAGGCCCAATTCTATTCAGCGATGCTGGCGGTTCTCAACCTCAACAGCTCTAGAATTGTGGTGGCATCATTTCGGCACTATTCTGGAGCGTTAACTCTTATGCGGACAAATCGCATCGTAGATGCCAAACGCGCACCAGTCAGACTGCGGCACGCCGTACTCCCGCATCTCAGCGACTCCGATAGCGCCGCCGCCGCCTGCGATCCTATGCCATCCGCCGACTCTCTTTTTGAAGAGTGTCGCTCCGCCTCCGCCCCCGTACCATCCGCCAATGGCATAGTTGGCTGAAACAACGACGTAGGGTATCAGCCTTCCATCCATTTGCCGGCGAATAGCCTCAATATCTTGAACAGGGCCCGAATCGTTCCGCACTCCGCGGCATGGCCGATCATTTTTCGGCGCCGGCAGACTTCGCATCAGCCTCGCACCGTCTCCCCGAGAGATCCCGTGCCCGTCTATCTGACATTGAAAGTAAAGAACGTCGAGTGCTTGCCAGCCGAACGAAAATCGCTCGACGAGGATCGGCTCGATGACCGCAGACCCTTCCATCAGGCCGCCGTGCGTCAAAACGGCGGCGTATCGTCCCACGACGTTCATGCGCTCGACGACGGCTACCGTTCCTTTGGGCTGATAGAGCGCGTTCAGCGCAGCTTGTTGAGGCGATGACGCGAAGTTAGCGAACGCATAGGCCGCAAATATTGCGATCACGATGCACCCCTCTGATTCGGCATCATAGATTCGGATTCGCGCGCTGCTGGACGAGCGCGTCGATCGCGGTCATCTGCTGTCGAACGATATCCAGCGCGCTGGCCTGCGCGTCGCGATCGCGCCGCAGCTCGGCGTTGCTTTCGCGCAGCTCTTCGAGCTGTTGGCGCAGCGTTTCGGCCTCGAGGTGATCGTACGCGGCCCCGGCGGGCATCGCAAGCTCGCGCAAGCTGCGGATCTCGTCGGGATCGAGCGCCTCGCCGCCCACGTGGCCGCCGTAGAGCGCAATCGCGGCGACCTCGTGTCGGATGACGATCGGCACCGCGAGAAGCGGTTGCTGCAATCCTGTCGGCATATCGGGGCGCGCATAACGGACGTCGGACAAGCGGACCGGTTCCAATTCGGCTTGCAACAAGACGACGAGATGATCGGACGCTTCGAGCGACTCCGTCGAACCATCCCAGCCTAAAGCGAAGCGCCGTCGAAACGATCCGTTACCTTGGCGCCGAAAGACGGCGCTCGACGAAAGTTCCAGAGCACTTTCGGGATCGGCCGAAAGTGTTTCATCGACGAAATCGACCGACGGTGCATGCGGCAGCATCCGCGCCACGCGCGCCAACCGTTTTTCAGCGAGATGGCGGCGGCGGAAGAGCACGCTGTCGACGAAATGATCTACCCGCCCGTGCATCGTGTTGAGCGAGAATCCAATCGTGACCGCAACGACGATCTCAACGACAAACGCGAGCTGCGTGCGCTCCAGCCACTTACTGATGAAAAAGTCGATGAGCGCGAAAACCCCGACGAGTATCGCCGTGAGGATTGTATAGACAAGCGTTCGGCTCGCGACAAAGCCGACGTCGATGACGCGGTGACGGATCGTGCCGTACGCGACCGCAACGGCGAAAAGCGAGAGAGAGAGCGATGCTAAGATCGGGATGAGCGCGTTGGCGATGGGATTCGTATAGATCGTATTGACGACGATGCCACCGGCGTCGAGCGCGACGTAGAGCGCAAACGTCGAGATCACGGGTAGTAGCCGTTGGCGAGCGCTGCCGCGCGCTGCCGCGAGCGAAGAGGCGAGAGCGACGAGCGCCACGATTCCCACAAGCGCCGGAAAGATGTAGTCGGCGATGAGCCCGACGACGTAGGGAGGGGGCGAAGAGCCCACGAGAATGTCGGCTGCGAAGTACACAGTCATAGCGAGGTAAACACAGCCAATCGGAATCGCGGCGCGATCGAGCGTTCGAAGCCAACCGCTCGGGTTGTCTCCGGGGAAGCGGCTGACGAATATGAGCAAGCCCGCAAACGTGATGGCGTTGCCGACGAGCAGACTGATCGACGTGAGGAAAAAGATGTCTGGCGTCGACCAAGGGTATGCAACCGACGTTGCCGCTGCCGCGATGCCTATCGCCAAGAAACCCCAGGTCATGCGACCCGGTCGCATAAACACGAGCCAGATGCCGAGCGCGCTGATCAGTACACCGGAGATAAATACCGCGATGCTCGATAGCTGGGAGCCGACCTGGGGGACGGCGCGCAGCGTTACGGTCCTGCGGTTGCCGCCGTTCAGGACGTTTACCGTGAGCTTATCGCCGATCGCGACAGCTTCGGGCACCTCGAGATTCACACGACCGATGAGCGGGAGGCTCGCGAAGTCGATCTTGTCGCCCGGCCGGATACCGGCGTTTGCCGCGGGCAGGTTGGGAGACACTGAGATGATCGTCGCGCCGTCGGCGCCGACATTCCAGCCGAAGACACCGAAGCCGAACTGCGTGCTCGCTATCAGCGCGACGAAGCTGAGAATGATGAGTGCGACGCACAGCACGACAATCGCCACCGTGATGAATCTCGGTGTCGCCGGCGCGGTTGATTCCGCTTGCACGGTGCGTAATTTCACGGCGGCGGCCGTCAACGCCTTGAACAGCCGAGACTGCTTTGTTACCGGCGCCGCCAATGTTAGCGGAGAAAGCACGCGGTGAATCCAACCGATTCGATGCGTTCGGCGGCGCGGCGATCACACGCGCGTATTGCTGATATCCGATGAAGGCAAAAACTATGCGAAAAATGGGCGTTCTCAGGAACTCTTTTCATCCGTTTTTATCGGTCTGCGTGGCGGCCGCGCTTGTGCTGCCTATGGTCTCCGCCGCGTCTGCGGGAGCTTCCCCGGGAGCGGCCGCTGAGAAGCCATACATCTCGTGCTCGACGTCAGGCGGTGCAGGGATCAACACCTACATCACGGGCGTTTTTCAAACCACGTATCCAGTAAAATATCTGCCGAGCGGGGGATATCTCGTCGATCAATCAGTGCTCGATCGCTTCTACGCGTACCTGACGAAGAAAGGCTACCATTTTAAGCCCGGCAGCAACTATGGCTGCGTCGTAGAACCGACCAAGGCGCAGGCTGAGGCCGCCCAACGTAAGCGGTATGAGAGCGGCGGCTGCTCGAACTGCGGCAAAGTTGTGGAGACCGGTTGGAAAGACACGCCGTAGCATTCCGCATGGCCGCCCGTTGGAAGTGGCTTCTCGTCGCATTGTGCGCGCTCTGCGCCGCGCGCCTCCTCGTCAACACCGTCGCCCTTTTCGGCCTCGGCGGACCTCCATGGTTTGGTTGGTGGGACGCAAACTTCTACACGAACGGCCGCCCCTACACGATCATCTTCGATCCGCCCGCGCCGGGCGGCGCAGCCGCGCTCGGCGGCGTGCGCGGAGGCGATACGCTGGATCTCCGCGAGCAAAGCCTCGATTCGCGCCTCGATCTCTTCACGCAGCCGATGTCGGGCAAGCCTGTCCACCTCATCGTCCACCGCGGGCGGAGCACCGTGGAGCTAGACGTAGCGCCGGCTCCGATCTGGCAGGTCAATGCCGGCCTAAAGGCCACTCGCGGGCTGCTGCAACTCATTGGCGGGTTGCTCCTGATCGGCTGCGCGCTGCTCATCTCGTTGCGCCGGGCCGATTCCGTCGACGCGCGCCTCCTTGCCGGCATGCTGCTTCTCTTGAGTGTTGCCGTCGTCGGTACGGTACCGAGCTCGATCGGAACCTTCCTGATCTCGATCGCGGGCGGGATCTGCGTTCCGGCTGCGCTCGCGTTGATGATCGCACTCTCCTCTCGATTCGGCGCTCGCAGCCGTGCGCGAACAGTTATGGAAATACTCGCCTATGGCGCCATCGGTCTGGCAATCATCCGGACCTTCGCGTTCTTCTATGCGCTGGTCACGTTACGTGTCGACCCCTACGTCTACGGGCCCAACTCGATTGCCATCATCCAGACGATCGCAAACATCGCGATGCTAATTGTGGTGGGCATGGCGGTCGCAGCCACGCCGTCAACGGAGCGGCCGAGAGCCGGATGGCTTCTGCTTCCGATACCAATCGCGCAAGTAGCGAGCATCCTTTTCCTAAGGCTCGGAGTCAACGTCGCGCACACGTGGGTGTTGCAACAAGTGGTCGGGAATCTCGGCTATCTCTGCCTCGTCATCGGTGCACTCGCCATCACGTACGCGCTGCTGCGGCGACGCGTCCTCGATTTCGAGTTCATCGTCGGACGCACCGTCGTCGTGGCGACGGTGTCGCTCATCGTCGTCGCCGCGTTCACGTTATTAGAATGGCTGCTCGGCACGGCGCTCGCGGGCATCGGCAAAACCGGCGGCATCGTCGCAAACGCGGCTCTGGCGCTCGCGCTGGGCGTCTCATTGCGCTACATCCATCGGCGCGTCGACGCGTTTGTCGACGCAACCCTCTTCCGCAAGCGCCACGAGGATGCGCGCGCCCTGCTGGCTTTTGCGAAGGAAGCGGCTTTCGTCACCGACCCGGATGCGTTGATCGATCGCGCGATCGCCGACATCCGCGCGCATACGGATGCGCGAAGCGCCGTAATCTACGTTGACGGCGAAGGATCCTTTCACCCGGCGCGCTCGTACGGCGACGGCACAGCGGCTGCGGTTGGTCCAAACGACGGCGCGATCCTCGCGCTCAAGGCTTGGCACCATCCGATCGACCCGCATCGGTCCCCGTCGTCGCTCGACGGCGCCCTTGCCATTCCGATGTTAGGCCGAGGCCGGTTGTTGGGCGTACTGCTCCTCGGCGAGCGCGCCGGCGGCGAAGCCTATGCGGCAGACGAGATCGAGACGCTGTCGCAGTTCGCGTCGGGAGTCGGGGCGGCGTTGGAATCGCTTGCGATACGTGGCGAGGCGCACTCAGTAAGCGCATCCCTCGCGAAGATCCAGACGACGCTCGATGCTATGCACGATGTGATGACGCGCATCGATGCGCGTTTCCGATCGTCGCCGAGCTGAGAATTCCGAGTTAGGTTCGCGAATGTGCACCTGGGGCTTCGATTCCGAGCAGCGCCGATAATCTGCGCTTGCCGCACCCCGTCACGGAAATTGCCGCGAAGCGAAGCGTAAACGTCGGCTCCGTCACTGATGGCGGTAGACGTTCTCCTGTCACGAAGACTCCATCTAAGTCGTAGACCATGTGCCCGCTTGTCGGGTCGTCGATGTGCACGTGGGTGATCGTCTTTCGGTCGGACATCATGCGAACGAGCTTTGGGCCGTCGGATGCGTTCGCCAGTCCGATGTACAGTCTATTCGTGCTGCAAATCCATCCAGTTCCGGTGATCTCGTTAACGAGGATACGACCGGTCTCCGCAGACCAAAACGTCGCAGGAGCATGAGCGGAAGGATATTCTGACGTCACAGGTGACCCCGTCAACATTGGCCGCGGTGTCGAGCCAATTCGCGAGGCGGGGTTCGACGAGTTTGCCCCGGCATGCGAGTGCGCTGAATGTGCACAGGCCGTCTGCACGAGACAAAGCGCGATCGCAAACCAACCTGGAACGCGGGTAAGCCAGGTTCTCATGCGGAGAGGTTAGTTGCCCCTTCACATCTGTGGAGTTGTGGGATAATGGGGACTTGGTGGAGGCGACCGGAGTTGAACCGGTGTCCGAGAAGACCCCCACGAAGGCATCTACAAGCTTATCTCGGGTTTTGATCTCGCGACTGCGTACGCTCCCGAGCGAGCTTACCGCTGCCGCCAACCCCGATCAATTTCCCGAACGCGTCGTGGTCCCCGCGCTCGGTAGCCGAACTTTTTTGACATCCGCGGGCCCGTGCCGGCGCCGTTGCCCCGCGGACGTAGTAGCCTAAGTTAGGCTGCTAGTGCGTATTCGCTATTCGCGTTTATACGGTTTCCGATCGTTTAAGGAGAGCTCGGAACTCCGCTTGCTTCCTTCGCCTGGGCACAGCCCGTCGAGACCGTGACGCCCCCACGCCGGATGATTCTACCCTATTAGACGGACGCGACGCAAGCGATGCAGGTCGGCGCCGTCCCGCCGGACGCCGACCTGCGAGGAGCACGTTAGGGTGTTGTTCGCTTCTCTTCGCTCTCATCGTGCAAGATCAGCGATGCGATCCATGAGATGATCGTCACAGCGATCGCGCCCCAGATCGCGGCCCAGAGACCGGGCACGTGGAAGCCGGGTACGAGATTGAGGACCCATTCGAAGATCAACCCGTTGATGATCAACGTGAACAATCCGAGCGTGAGTATGACGAGCGGACACGTGAGGACCATGAGTATCGGCCTGATGATCGCGTTGGCGATGCCGAGCACGAGCCCGCCGATCGCGATGGCCGTCAACGAATCGGCCCGAATCCCAAAGAAATTGAAATGCGCGATGAGCCAGAGCGCGAGCGCGTTCACGATCACGCGTATTATGAATCGCATCTAAGTGTTCAACGCCTCCTTGATGGAGTGTGCGACCGATGCCGATATCCCGGGAACCGTTCGGAGCTGCTCTTCCGACGCGCGGCGAACGCCGGAAGCGGAACCGAATTTTCGCAGCAGCGCCTTTTTCCGGGCGGCGCCGACGCCGGGAACGGCATCGAGCGGCGACGCTATCTGACGCTTGCCGCGCAACGTCCGGTGATACGTCACCGCGAAGCGATGCGCCTCGTCTCGAACCCGCTGGACGAGGTGCATTGCCGGCGAGTTTGCCGCAAGGAGCACGGGCTCCGCTTCGCCCGGCAAATACAGCTCCTCGAACTGTTTTGCAAGAGCGGCCGCCGGAATCGCCACAAGGTCGAGTTCGCGCAGGACTTCGAGCGCCGCATTGAGCTGACCGCGGCCGCCATCGATCAAGAGCAGATCCGGACGCCGGGAGAACTTCTTCTCCTTTCCCTCCGCGGGTTCGTTGAGATAGCGCAGCCTGCGGCGCAGCATCTGCGCCATGTTCGCGAAATCGTCGTTGCCGTCGCCTTGGATCTTGAAGCGGCGATAGTCCGACTTGCGCGGCCGGCCGTCTTCGAACACGACCATGGATCCTACGACGTCGGTTCCCTGCACATGCGAAATATCGAAACACTCGATGCGGCGCGGCTGCGTCGGCAGATTCAAGGCCGACGCGATCTCCACCAACGCCGTGGAAGTGCGTTCGTCGGCGACCGCCGTCCGCGTAAGATGATCGGCGAGATGCTGTTCCGCGTTGCGCCGTACTTTGCGCAAATAGTCGGCGCGTGGTCCGCGCTCCGGCGCGAGGATACGGACGCGGTTGCCGCGCTTGCCCGACAGCGCACGCTCCACGCCTGCACGGTCGGGGATGCGCGATTCGAGCATGATCTCTTTTGGTATCACCGGCGCGCGCGCGTAATATTGCTGGACGAATTCCGCGAGCACCTCATCGGGCCCGCGGCCTTCGGTGCCCTCCAAAATAGACGACTCCTGTCCAACGAGCAAACCTGCGCGCACGAAGAAGACCTCCACGCACGACACGCCCTGACCGTGCGCCGCCGCGACCACGTCCATGTCGATGCGGCTGCGCCAGACCACTGCTTGACGGGCCATGATGCGGTGCAGATCGGTCAGACGATCGCGCAAGCGCGCCGCCTGCTCGTAGGCCATGTCGTCCGACGCCTTCTGCATCTCGCGCTCGACGCGCGCGACGAGCGCATCGTAACGGCCTTCTAGAAACAATGCGACCTCTGCGACGATGGCGTCGTATTCCGCTTCGGTCTGCAAGAAGGCACACGGAGCCATGCAGCGTTTGATGTGATACTGGAGACACGGCCGACGATACGTCACGCCGATCTCGCCTGTGCAGGTCCGCAACGGGAACGCACGCCGCACGATCTCGATCACCTCGCGCAGCGCCGCGGCGTTGGTGAACGGGCCGAAATAACGGCCGCCGTCATCGATCAGTTTGCGCGTGAAGATGAGGCGTGGGAACCGTTCACCCATCGTCAGCTTCAAGTGCGGATAAGATTTGTCGTCTTTCAACCGGATGTTGAACGGCGGCCGGTGCTGCTTGATGAGATTGCATTCGAGCAGCAGCGCTTCCGTATCGTTGGCGACGATGATCGTGCGGATATCGCGGACGAGGTCGACCATCGCATCGGTGCGCGCTTGATGCGGGCGACCTGGTTGGAAATACGACCGGACGCGCGAACGCAGGTCGATGGCTTTGCCGACGTAGAGAACTTCGCCGCGCTCGTCCAGCATCTGATAGATGCCGGGCTCGGCGGGCAGCCGTTCCAGCGCATTGCGGACGTTGTCGTTGATTGTGGTCGCGGTCATGGATGTTCGTATTGTTCGACGCTAGGGCAAGCGATGCTTGCCCTAGGGATTGGTCGGGTCGGTTTGTTTGGCGGCCGCGCGCTGCGCGCCCGATCGCAAGTGCGACCAGATCCAGAAACCGATCGCCGCGACGATGACCAGGATCAAGAGCAGCGCAAATCTGTGGAAGAGACCGGTGAGGGCGTACCAATGGCGGCCAAGCGCGAGGCCGACGTAGGCAAACCCCGTGCACCAGATCGTCGCGCCGATCAGCGTGAAACCGATGAAGCGCCAGAACGGCATGCGCACGACGCCTGCCGGCAACGACGCGACAGCGCGCACCGCGGGCAGGAGCTTGCAGAGCAATACCGCTCGCGACCCGAATCGAACGATCCAATTGTGGGCGTGCTCGAGCTCGCGCTCGCGGATGAAGATCAGCCGGCCGAACCGCATGACAAGCGGCCGGCCGCCATAGTATCCGATCCCGTACGCGATAGCGGCACCGATCGTGTCTCCGGCTGTCCCCGCGATGATGACTCCCGGCAGCAAGAGCTCGCGCGTGTAGGCGAGATAACCGCCGAACGACATCATGACTTCGCTCGGAAGCGGCACGCCGATCGCCTGCAGCATCATGCCGATCGCGATGCCGCCGTATCCGAGATGCCGGATGAGATCGAGCACCCACGCCGTGACGATCTGAAAAAGATGCATGATCAGCGCGCAGGTAGGGTTGCGCGAAGGCCGGCGAGCACGCGCGCGGCAACGCCGCCGCCATCTTCTACGATCGCGTCGATGATGTCACGGGGCTGCACGGCCTGCGGACCGCCGCTGCGAGCGCAGGCGGCGGCGAGCACTCGTTGGACGCGCGGCGTGATGAGAACGCCATCCCACGGATGGTCGGCTGGATCACCCATGGCGGCGAAAAGCGCGCGCTTCACATCGTAGCGGTCGAGATGGGCATCGTGAAAAAATGCCGCGATATCCGGTGTCGGATCGATCGTCATAGCGAGCAGGATGTGCTCGGTTCCAAGAAAGTAGTGGTTCGCGTTGCGACATTCTTGTTCGGCGAGCTTTATGACGGCGCGCGCTGCAGAACCATAGTGCGAGAACATCGGCGACCCTATTACGACGATCGGCATCGGGGCGACAGGATTTGAACCTGCGGACCTCTCGGTCCCGAACCGAGCGCTCTACCAAGCTGAGCTACGCCCCGACCGGTGCCGACCGGCAATCGTTCGTTCGTGCGTTCATCGCCTCCTTGCCCGGCAGCGTATGGTGCGGGGAAACACGCGCGTTACCCAGAACATTCCGGCCCGCAGCAAGGCTTATCATTTCCATCTCGGAGTCGTGCACTTCATGCGCTATCTCATCGTCGGTTGCGGCCGCGTCGGATCCACTCTCGCAAAACGTTTAGCGCGAGCGGGCCACTCAGTTTCGGTCGTAGACGAAAGTTCGGCCGCCTTCCGCCGTCTCGGCCGCGATTTTCCCGGCAGTCTCGTGCTTGGCACGGGCATCGATGTGGATGTGCTCAAGCGAGCCGGCGCCGATCGGGCCGACGGTTTCGCCGCCGTGACGCAAGGCGACAACCGCAATATCATGGCTGCGTTGATCGCGCAGCAGCATTTCAAGATCAAGCACGTCGTGGCGCGCATCTACGACCCGGAGCGATCGTCCATGTATCGCGATTTCGGGATCGCAACGATCTGCCCCACCACCGTCGGCGCGCGCCTCATGGCGGATGCACTCGAGGAGCATAACTTCCGCGTATTGCCGTACGAACGGCCCGATGTCGAGATCATCGAGTTCGTGGTGGGCGAAAGCGCGCGCACCAAACTCGTGTCCGAGCTCACGATCGAGGGCAAGACGCAGGTCTGCGTCGTGGTGCGCCGCGACGGAGCATCGCGAATTCCCACGCCGGAAATGCGGCTTGAGGCCGGCGATCGCATCGTGGCGTCCGTTCAGCCAGAATTCCTGGACGAATATCGCAAGACCATCGAGGCCACATTGGCCAAGGCAGGTTAAGTGTTCATCATCGTCGTCGGCGGCGGCAAGCTCGGCACATATCTCGCCAAAGCTTTGCTCGAACAGCAGCATGAAGTCATCGTCATCGAGAAAGACGAGCGTAAAGCCGAGCGCCTTTCCCAGTTCTTGGAACGCGAAATCGCGCACGTGGGCGACGGCTGTGATCCGCTCGTCCTCGAAGAAGCCGGGGTCATGCGCGCCGACGTCGTCATCGCGGACACCGGCGACGACGAAGACAACCTCGTCATCTGCCTCGTCACCAAGCGCAAGTTCCACAAACCGCGCACGATCGCGCGTATCAACAATCCGAAGAACAAGCAGATCTTTGAGGAACTGGGTATCGATTCGGTCGTGAGCGGTACCGAAGTCGTCATGAAGATCGTCCAACAGGAAGTGAACGTCAAGGATATCTCCCCGCTCATGACGTTCAAAGGCGGTAACCTCGAGCTCGTGCAGCTCTCGATTCCGTCCACCTCGCCCGCGAGCCATCGCCGTCTCGCGCAACTTCAGTTGCCGAAGCATGCCGTGATCGTCGCACTCGAACGAGCGGGCGACCTCCTCGTTCCCGACGGCGACACAGAGGTCAACGCCGGGGACACGATGCTCATCGTCACGCAACCCGGCGCTGCGCCCGAACTCAAAGCGCAACTCGTAGGCTAAATCTGTTGAAGGGGCCGACGCCAGCCGGCCCACGTTGTTTGTTGAAGGGGCCGACGCCAGTCGGCCCACGTTAAAAAAAAGAGGGCCGACCGGCGTCGGCCCCTTCCGTTTGATTGTCTACCGGCTAACGCGCGGGCATCACTACCTGCGCGTTAAGCGCCTGCGCGACGCGCGTCTGCATGAACTGCAGGTGCGCGAGCGTCTCTTCATCGATGGACTTCGACATCTGCACCTGCCGGAGCGCGGATTGGAGCTGCACGAGCTTCGCGCGCGCGAGCGCCTGCGCGCCCGATGGCGTTCCGGGTTGCGGCGCGATCGCCATCCGTATCAGCATTCCCGCATACGCCTCTTGGAGATTGCGTCGAATCGCTGACAAGCCGGAGATGCTTCCGCCCGACAGATCGCCGAACACGCTGCGCTGCGCCCAGTCGAACAGATCGCTCGTGCTCATCGTCTGTCCGCGCTGCCCGGTGAGCGAGAGCGCGTCGAGCCGCTGCAACACGGCGGGTTGGAACGCCTGACCCAGCACGTTGAGCTGCCACGCGCCGACAACATCGATGACCGGCACGTCATGGCGCGGCGGTGGATTGTATGCCCAAGCGGCACCGTTCCACGGCGACCATTCGGCGTAGGTCATGGTGTTCAACAATCTCGGCGAGAACTGCCAAGCACTGTCCGAGAAAAGGTACTTGTCCAGCACGCCCCACGCACGAAGTTCTTCCGATCGGGGCACAGGGGTCAACGGCACGGTGCTGCCAGGATCGCCGGCATGCGCGCGCGACAGGTACTGCCCCGCAACGAAGTGGTCTGCCATCCGGACGTCATAGCCATAGCCCCCGAAGACGTCGGTGAATGAGTCTAGAGAGCGCTGATACGACTCGCCGCCGCCGGGCATGCGCCGGTCAAGCGTGTGCAGCAATGATTGCGACAAATCCATCTGCGACGATAGCCATCCCAGCGTGTTGTTCGACAAGTCAAATTGGTTGACGCGCGGATCGACCGCATGACCGCTGGGCCAGGACACATCTTCGTCGGATGCAAAGCGGTACATCGGATCAGACCACTTCGTAGCCCACGAGCGAAGGGTAGTCAGTTCGGCTTGCGGCGTCGTTGCGTTCGGTATCGCGGCGTATCCGTAATGAATCGCATAATAGTCGTACGGTCCGAGGACGATCTGCCAGTACTGGCCTTGCGGCGTGCCGTTCGGCCAGATGTTCATCGGCGCGTATTCCATCACCGACGTCGCGATGCCGTATCGCGAGGTGAACGCCTTGCTCTGCAGCTGCTTCGCGGTGTAAGCTTCCGATCCGATGAAGTTGTGCTGCAGGCCCATATCGTGCCCGGACTCGTGCAGCGCTATGTTCTTCAAGAAGTCGTAGTCGAATTGGTTTTGCGAATACGACGCGCTGCGGCCCAGTAGGTTGAGAGCGACGCTGCCGAAGGCGGCGTGATCGCGCATCGCCTCGCCATACGCGGATTCCGTCGACCCAAAGCCTCGCGAAGCGCTCGATGCCGCCGGCGCGACGAGATCGCGCCATTGGATGTGATTGAAGTACATGAGATCGGCGTCGAAGAGCACGCCCGTGTGAAACTCTTCGCCGGTGCGCGGGTCGATCATCAACTGCGCTTCGGCGAATCCGCCGCCGTTGGACTCGGTCAGCCAGCGCAGCATGTTGTTGCGCACGTCGTCGGGATCAAACGTCGGATCGTTCGGCTGATCTTTGACTTGGATAGCGTTGAGGATGCCGACTTTCGCAAACGCCTTGTTCCACTCCATGATCCCGTCGCGCAGCGCCGGTCGGTACATGTCCGGAACGGCGTTGCTCAAGTAGAACACCATGGGGTTCGTGGCCACGGACGGCCGCGTTGGATCCTGCGGCTTGAAGTTCCAGCGGATGATGTAGTGGAGCTGCCGGCTGTCGA
The DNA here is from genome assembly GCA_035295225.1 of Candidatus Eremiobacteraceae bacterium. Taxonomy (NCBI): domain Bacteria; kingdom Bacillati; phylum Vulcanimicrobiota; class Vulcanimicrobiia; order Candidatus Eremiobacterales; family Candidatus Eremiobacteraceae; species Candidatus Eremiobacteraceae bacterium. Next base: position 30,232 of record DATGJI010000051.1, read on the forward strand.
CATGATCGGAGCTGAAATCGAGCACCACGTTCGAGAAATAGCCGACGCGATCGTCGGCGATGCGCGGCATGTATCCGTCGTTCGGCGGCGCGACGAGGTTGTAGTCGATGCGGAACGAGATGCTCCGCGGATCCGGCACGTTGTCCACCACGTCGGGGACGTCGGTCACCCAATTCTGTCGGACTTCCAGCAGCACGTTCTGCGGAAACGCTTTGGTCGGGCCGAAACTCGCGGTATCGGTATCCAGCCGATACGAATTCTCCGGCGTCGTCCCCAGCGAGTTCTTCAGCGAATCGCTCAGGTCGATCACGTCGCCGAGGAACGCATCGGCGGAAATCACGATGTCGCCGGTCTTGTCGTCTTCCGCCGCGATTTTCGCGACGCCGACGTTGGAGTCTGCGGTGGTCAGGTCGATCGCTCGCGCATTTGGACTCCCCGCCGGAGCCATGAAGTTCGTGTTGGGCCACGTGATGAACACTTTGTCATCCGTCCGCGAGAAGCGGATCAGCCGAGCGGGAGCGTAGTCGAACGCGCCCGGATAGATGCCGAAGCCGCCGAGGCCGTTCACCGGCACGGCGCTCTGGATGAAATCCGTGTCCAATTGATCTTTGCGCAGCTCGAGGTAGACTTTGCCATCCTTGCGCCAGACGGTGAACAAGCCCGGCTGGCCTTGTGCGCCGTCGATAAACTTTGCATACGGCGTCGGCCCGCTATCCGAACCATCTGCGGCGGCGTCCGCCCGCGCGGCTGCAACATTGCCGGCGATCAGGAATACGGCAAGAGCCGACATCAAAATCCGCTTGATCATTGGTGTTCCGTCCTCATAAGTGCGAGCCGGCAGTCGCATACGACGCCGGCAACTACATTATTAAGCGACGATTATGGCCGGGCTCGCGTTTTCCCTATCCGAAGCCGCGCGTGAAATTTCCGGTGCGGACACCTGGAAATTCTCGGGTGAGCCAATCGAACCAGGCGCGCATGCCGATGGTCGCGTGCGGCGGTCGTCCGACCGCAGCGAAATAGGTTTCAGGGTCGACGTTCAGTGTTCTAGTCTGCACCATGTCGATCGGAAACTTAAGAAGTATTTCACCAAATGAGCGCATCTCGCTCTCGGCGTCGGTGATACCCGGATGCGTGAGCAGATTCAGCGATATCGCCGCGCCTGCGTCGCTCGCCACCTGTAGGCTCGCAAGCACGTGTCCGAAGTCGTATCCGCGCGGACGGTAGTATGCAGCGTACACATCAGGCCGGCATGAGTTCAGGCTGACGCGGATCGAGCGGACGCCCGCATCTACAATGCGCGCAAGCGCGCTAGGCGAACTCGCATTCGTGTTGCAGTGTATCACGCCCGCCGACGTCCTCTTGCGAATGGCCGCCACAGCGGCGGCGATGCGCGGTGCGGCGAGCAGCGGTTCTCCCTCGCAGCCTTGACCGAACGAGACCATGGATCCGCCGCCGTCCAGATGGGCTACCGCGAGATCTACTATCTCGTGCTCGGTCGGCAACGCACGGACGCGCTCTTGCGCGCTCACAATACCCGCTCCCGGCTCCTGTTCGGAAATGCAGCCGATACAGCGCGCGTTGCAAGCAGGCGATACCGGTATGGCTGCTTCGCCCGCCCGAAGGAACATGTTCTGCGCCGTATAGCAACCATATTCTGTCGCGCAGCGGGTCAATTGCCGCAGCAGCAGACCGGCGCCGAACTCAGACGTCCGCGCCGCTATGCCGGCCCGAACGGCATTGGGCTCGTGCGAACGGGCAGACCATGTTTCGAGCGCGTCGGTGTGCTTCGCGGCAACGACGATCGTGGCGCCGTCCCAAGCCGCAGCCGCGTAGCCATAGAGAGGAAGGGTCGGTGCGCCGGCCCGGCGTTCGAACGCCGGGAGAAGCGTTCTCGTATATCCGAGCGGCAACGCCACGGCAACTGCGTCCGCGATCTCGCCCGCCGCGTCGGGTAAGACGGTCCGCGCGCCGCGGTCGTAGCAGATCGCATCACGCCCGGGAAGCGTGAGCAGGAGCGTCCCCGGAGGCATCGGGATAAAATCTTCTTCCGTCGCCAGTCGCTCGCGCCCGTCGTCCACCGCCGCAGTGAGATCGGGAAAATCCAGCACGGCGCCATCCCGACGAGCGAAGAGCGGAGCGGGCGCGGTCACGCCTTTTCCGCGACGAGCATCGCCTTGAATTCGTCGTCGCCCACCGCGACTTCAGCGCGGAAGACGATTTCGGCGGGCCCTGTCATCACGACGTTGGCGGTCGGCGCCGGCCACGCTATCGTCAATGCGCCGCCTCGCATGCGCACGTCGAGCGGCGATTGCGCTCGACCAGTCACGATCGAAGCGACGGCCGCCGCGCATGCACCGGACCCGCATGCATTCGTTTCCCCGACGCCGCGCTCGAAGACGCGCAGCGACATCGCGCCGTGTTCCACACGAGCCACTTCGTAGTTCGCGCCATTCGGGAAGAGATCGAGCCGTTCCATGGCCGCGGCGTGCGCCGCGAGATCGACTCGCTCCGGCGGCTCGTCGACGAACGTCACGCAATGCGGGTTCCCCATCGAGAGCGCCGTCACTCGCTTCGGCCCGACCGCGGTTTCGACCGTCACATCGAGCGCGCGGTCGTCTGCATTTCCGCGCATCGGGATCTCGCGGCGCAGCAGGCGCGGTGCGCCCATGTCGACCGCCACAGCCGATACGCCTTCGATGTCAACGACTTCTAGCGTGACAGGGCCGCCTTTGGTCTGCGCGGTCAGCCGCGTGGGAAGGCTCGCGCGGTCGAGCGCCAAGTAGCGCGCGATGCAGCGCAGCCCGTTGCCGCACATCTCCGCTTCGCTTCCATCGGCGTTGAAGATGCGCATCGCGAAATCCGCTCCGGGCAGCGTGGGCGTTTCCACGACGAGAAGCCCGTCCGCTCCGATATCATGCCGGCGTCTGCACCACTTGCGCGCGAGCGCAGCGTAGGGCAGACGATCGCCCGACGGATTCTCGAGCACGATGAAGTCGTTGCCCGTCCCTTGCGCTTTGGTGACGGCAAACGTGCGCATTTCGGTTTTGCCTGGTTAGTGAGGGGCCGCGCTCGTGGCTGGTTCGGCAGGCGGCACGGCCTCAGCCGAGCGCGCCGGCGGTCCGCCGACGTCTGCGCCGCTGAACGTGACGGCGCCCTGTGGCGAAACGGTGGAAACAGCGTGTTTATAGACGAGGTGCGGCTTGTTATCGTATTCGAGAATGATCGTGAAATTGTCGAACCCGCGAACGTGACCGCGCAACTGGAACCCGTTGCGCAAGTAGATCGTCACGAGCGCGTTCTCTCTCTTTATCGCGAGCAAGTACGCGTCTTGCAGCGGGAGATTCGATTTCAAAGCCGGGTACAATTCACGCCGTTCGGCGCAATTCCCTTGCCGCCGCGGCCGCGGCACGCGCAGCGTCCGCGACGTCGTCGGCGTCGATCACGCGCGCACCGTGCACGCGACGAAACCACGTCGCCTGGCGCGATGCGTACTGCGATGTCCGCTGGACGACGCGCGCGAAAAGTTCAGGCGCTGTCGCGATGCCGTCAGCGTATGCCAACGCTTCGGCGAAACCGATGCCGGTCAGCGCGGGCGCAGCAGGCCAGCGCGCGCGCACGGCGACCGCTTCGGCGACGAGTCCTGCGGCGAGCATCGCTTGGACTCGCGCACGGATGCGGTGCCGGATTTCATCGCGAGAGACGCAGAGCACGATGACCTCAAGCCGAATGTCGTCAGCACTCGGTCGAATCGGATCATCGGCGCGCTTCTGTGCTGCGAGCGCCGCCTCGAGCGCTCGCAGCGTCCGATAGCGATCGTTACCGCCGACGCGTTCTGCCGCGCTCGGATCGATCGCCCGCAACCAATCGAGGAGCACATCGTGCGGATGGAGTCGCGATTCCGCGCGAACTCGAGCGCGAACGGCCTCATCGCCTATCGGGCGATCCATGGGCATCGACCCGTTGAGCGCTTCTATATATAATCCGGTGCCGCCCACGAGGATCGGCAATTTGCCCCGACGTGCGATCGAACGGATGGCTGCGCCTGCATCGGCGACGAACCGGCCCGCGCTGTATCGCTCGTCAGGCGGTATGATGCCGTAGAGGTGATGCGGTACGCTGCGCATCGCCTGTTCGGACGGCCATCCCGTGCCGACGCGCATGCCGGCATAGATCTGGCGAGAATCGGCGTTGACGATCTCGCCGTCCGCCGCTTCTGCAGCGATGAGAGCGCATTCGGATTTTCCCGCCGAGGTTGGACCGCAGATGCAAAGCGCCGCGATCCGCTCGGCATCCGTCACGCTCGTTTGAATGCCTTTGCAAGAGTGGCGACGTCGAGCCGCATCGTCGTCGGTCTGCCGTGCGGGCACGTGTGCGGCTCGCGACAGGCGCGCAGCCGCTCCCAGAGCACGGCTTGTTCCTGGAGCGCAAGCGGTTCGTGGGCACGCACGACGGAGTGGCACGCGATGGACGCGTAGAGTTTGAGCCGGCGATCGCCGCCGTCTCGTCCGCCTGCTTCATCGGCGAGGTCGTCCAGAACGCCGGCGAGGTCGAAACGACGATGCGCCAATCCGGCAGGCAGCGCGGATATGCGGTAAGCGTCGTCACCGAACGATTCGACGAAGACGCCGGCGGCTGTCAGTTCGTCGTGGTGTTCGTGCAGCGCTGCGGCTCGATCGGGCGAGAGCTCGACGACGGCCGGGAAAAGCATCGGCGCAGTAGGATCGGGCACAGCGGCGCCGGCGACGAGCGCTTCATATGCGATGCGTTCGTGCGCCGCGTGTTGGTCGATGAGGATAAGGCTCGCACCGTCGCTCGCGGCGATGTACGTGTTGTCGATCTGACCGAACACGCGCATTGCTTCACGTCCGGCGAACGGTAACGCGGCGTCTGGCGCAGCCTCGTCGGGAAAAGCGTCTTTAGATGCGCCGCGGACGCCTGCGTGCTCTTGCACCTCGTCGTCGTCGATGCCCAGCGCCGAGAGTATCGGCATCGGCGCCGCCCGTTCGGGGTTCGTTCGCCGCATGGTCCGGGCGACAGCGCGGCGCACCGCGTCGAATACCGCTTTCCCGAACCGGAACCGCACGTCGATTTTCGTGGGATGCACGTTGACATCGACGTCTTCCGGCGGCACGTCGATGCGGACGACGCCGTACGGATATCTCCCGCCCATGCCGAACGTACCGGCGCCCGCGAGCCACGCTGAACCAAGCGCGCTTGACCTGACCAGGCGGCCGTTCACGAAGAAGACTTGCTGATTTCTGGTAGGACGATCGTGGCCTGGCGTGCTGACGAAGCCGCTCACTTTTTCTCGAGCGACTCCGGCATCTTCGTCGACTGCGGCTAGCGCACCGCGTGACTCGCGACCAAAGACATTCTCGAGACGATCCACTGCGCGCGCCGTCGCCGGAAGCACCCAGACCTCGCGATCGTCGTTGCGCAGCACGAACGTCACCGCCGGCCAGCCTAAGCTCAACTGCGACAGAAATGCGCTGATGCGGGCGAATTCTGCGCGCGCGCTCTTCAGAAACTCTCGCCGCGCCGGCACAAGCGCGAAGAGGTCGTGAACCACGACCTTCGTGCCGGGCGACGCCGCGGCCGCGGCAGGACTGGAGATCGCCGTCGCGTCGGCGGTGACGCGCGCGCCGACATCGGCGTCCGACCGCCGCGATGTGATCTCAAGCCTGCCGGCTGCCGCGATGCTCGCGAGTCCTTCCCCGCGAAAACCAAGGGTGCGTATCGCGAAGAGGTCGTCGCGGCGCTGCAGTTTGCTCGTCGCGTGACGAGTGACCGCAAGCGCAAGCTCGTCGCTTGCGATACCGGTGCCGTCGTCGAGTACTGCGATGCTCTCGCTGCCGCCGCCCGTGATCTCGACGATGATGGTTTTGGCCCCGGCATCCAGACTGTTTTCAACCAACTCCTTCACGACCGAAACGGGTCGCTCTATGACCTCGCCCGCTGCGATCTGGCCGATGGTAGCCTCATCCAGGACTCTGATGGTGCGCGTGATCTGCATTTGCACGTACGTTGGCAAAGGGGGCGCAATAATTCCTTTATACGGGACAAATTGGGCTTGCACCGAGCAACACTTATGGTATTATACTAGTAACTTAGTACGACAGCACATTGGTGCGTCGGTTGAAGGAGGCCCATCATGATCCGCATCTACACGAACGAGCGCCGCGACGCCGAGACACCCGTCAACACGATCTTCGGCCAGCCTATCGGCGGCGGATTCTTCGCCGGGTGGGGCCCGAAGCTGTAATCGCCATGACCGCGATCTTCACGATCGACCATCACAGTGGTGTGCCGATCTACCTACAGATCATGGATCAGATAAAGCGCTCGATCGCGCTGCGCATGCTGGTCCCGGGCGAGCAGTTGCCGACCGTCAAACAACTGGCGACGACGCTGATCGTGAATCCGAACACCGTCGCTCGCTCCTATCGAGAACTCGAGCGTGACGGCGTCATCGAGACGAGTCCAGGCAGAGGATCGTTCGTGCGCGGCGACGGCACGCAAGTGCTTGCCAACCGCGCGGTGCACGACGTCGCATCTTCTGCATTGGACGGAGCGATGCGCGAAGTCCGCTCGGTTGGTCTTTCTCGGACCGACGCCGCTGAACTCATCTCGAAGGCACTCGACCGATGGTACCCGCCCAACGGCGAACTGGAGGCATCGTAGTCTAATGACGACTCAACTTGCGATAGCCGTGCGCGGCATGACCAAACGCTTCGGCGAGACGACCGCACTCGACAATTTTTCAATCGATGTGCCAGTCGGGTCGATCTTCGGCGTGCTCGGAACCAATGGAGCCGGCAAGACGACCGCCTTCAAATGCATGCTGGGATTAGCGCGCGCCGATTCGGGAACCACCGAGTTCGAAGGTGCACCCCTCACGCCTGCGCTGTTCGAACGCATGAGCTACGTTCCGGAACGCCCGGAGCTGTACGGCGATCTTCGCCTGTCCGATCACCTCGAACTGACGCGCAGATCGTTCAAACGCTACGATGCGGCGAGAGCGGCGCACCTCATCTCCTTGTTCAGCCTCGATCCACGAAAGCGCGTCGGCAAACTCTCGAAAGGCCAGCAATCGGCGGTCGCTCTCACGCTTGCGCTCGCCACGCGGCCGGAATATCTCGTGCTCGATGAGCCTGCGAGTGGGCTCGACCCGGTCAATCAGCGCAACGTGCTCGACCTGCTCATCGGCGAGGCTGCCGGCGGAGCGACGATCGTCTTCTCATCGCACCAGATCGGACAAGTCGAACGCGCGGCAGACCGCGTCGCGATCATCCATCGCGGCATCAAAGTCTTGGACGGCGAAGTCGACCGGCTGAAGACCGACGAGAAAGTCGTCGAAGCCACATTCGACGATGATGCCCCAAGCGTCAATGGTCTGGCGTCGGACGCTTCGGTGCGTCGCATTGTCCGCGCCGGCCGCCTGCTGCGGGCATTTGTTCGCGGCGACAGCACTTCGGTCGCAAACCGGATCTCCGCGCTGCAGCCGAAAAGCCTGCGCGTGCTCGATCAAAATCTCGAGGATATCTTCTTGAACGCCGTGGCAGCGGGCGACGGTGAATCGGTCGCTCGCGCGACCGCGTTGGAGGGCTGACATGTATTACGTCGAGTTTCTGCGCGCGCGCAAAGTCATCTACTGGACCGCCGGATGGTTGGCGCTGGCGTTCGCTCTCGCGCTATGGGCGCGACTGGAAAGCGGTCCGGGGCATCATCCGCATACCCCCCTGCCGATCGAAGCGTTCATGGGCGGCGGCGCACTAGTCGCGAGCATCATCGCCACGATCCTCGGTTGCGCGCTCTCGCACGAGAACAACGGGCACCTCGCGCTTGCGTGGACGAAGCCGGCGTCGCGAGTTCAACTCGCGGTGCAGATGTCGCTCGTGGATATCGGTGCGATCTACGTGGCCTTCGCGCTGGGCCTCGTCTTTGGCTTCGGTCTCATTGAGATCTTCGGCTTTGGCGGATACGTGGTGACCGACTCGCAAACCTTAGACTTCTTTTTGCGCTCGCTTCTCTCGCCGCTGGCTTGGTATGGGCTCACTCGGGCCGCGACGGCTAGTATGCGCGGCCGCGCCGGCGCAGTGGCCGCTACCCTTTGGATCGTCGGCAGCGTCGTCGTCGGTCTGGATCAGAGCCACCTCCTCAGCGGTATATTCGGATTCATCGTATCGGCTCTCGACAAGATCAACCCAATGTATTACTTCCAGCTGACCTACAACGATCAGGGGCAGAACAAGACGATGGTCCAGAGCATGGTGTTAGGTCTTTCCGGACTCGTCGCCCTCGCGGTTGTGGGCTATGCTGCGGCGCTCGCCCAGTGGCGCCGTCTGGAGGCATGACCGTGGAGCACCTTGGCTTTCACTTCGTCGTCACGATCGGATCCTATCGCCTGCGCTGGGGCATAAGCCTGGACGAACCAAGCAGCTCGTAGTCCTGAAGGGGCCGACGCGAGTCGGCCCCAGCGAACATGACGCGGGCCGACTGACGTCGGCCCCTTCAGACAACGTGACGTGGGCCGACTGACGTCGGCCCCTTCAGACAACACGCCCCTTCAGACGACGGCAAAATCAAAAAGGTTTGCGGAGTTCCGGTTCGCGCGCGACGAATTGCGTCGGGCTCGCGATCTGAACGTTGTTGCGGCCCCCATTTTTTGCCGCGTAGAGCGCTTTGTCGGCGGCGGCGACGAGGGCCGCTTTCTGACTGACGTCTTGCGGATAACCCGCCACGCCGATGGAGATCGTGACACTAGCCGCATTCCCGTCGAGCGTAAACGTCGTCTCCTCGATCGCCTGGCGTATTCGGCCGGCGACGATCGCTGCTTCCGCCTTGATGGTCTCCGGCATCACGATCGTGAACTCGTCGCCGCCGTAGCGGCAACAGATGTCGGCCCTGCGCGCGTGCTGGCGCAGCACGTCGCCGAGCTGCCGCAGCAGTTCATCGCCTTGCGGGTGGCCGTACGTGTCGTTGATCCGTTTGAAATAATCCACATCGAGTATCAGCAGCGAGAGAGATTGTCTTGCGGTCTGCGCCTTGCGGAATTCCGCTTCGAGGCGCTCCTGATACGCTCTGTTGGTCAGGAGGCCCGTCATCGAATCGGTCTCGGCGAGCTCGAGCGTCTTTTCGTGCAGGCGCGCGTTTTGGATGCCGACCGATGCAAGCTTGATCAGACGGTCGACGAGCCGCTGCTGTTCGAACGTATACTCGTTGGGGCGAAGCGCGACGAACGCGACGCAGCCGATCGTCTGTCCTTCGCTTACGATGGGGACCGCCATGAAGCCGTGTGCGGCTTTCGGCTTGGGAACGAGCGCTTCGCGCGGCTCTTTCTGCAGGTCCGGCACGATGATCGGCCGCTGCTCCATCGCAGCGTGACCGACGACGCCCTCGCCGAAATGCAGCGTCGCGCCTCGATAGAAATCGCCGTTTGCGCCGGCCAGCGCTTCGGCGCGCAATAGATCCTCTTTGGCAACCGGGTCGTATGCCGCGATGTACACCACGACCGTCTGCCATGGGACGGATTCCTGGAACTGCTTCAGCATGTTCACGAGCTGCGAGAGCACTTCGGGGAGCGCAAGCTTCGTGCCCATATCCGAACCCGCTTCGAGCACGCGATTGATCGCGCGCATCTGGCGTTCTGCCTTTCGCACGGAATGTAGGCCGAAGGCAGCGCCGGCGTACGCGGTGCTCGCGAACAGCAGGTTGAGCCCAACGATCTGAACGAGATCGGAATTCACGTGGGCAAGTCCGTCGGCCAGACCGTATGCGAGCGCTGAGGCGAGAAGCACGGTGACAGCTGCACCGAGCGGAAGCGCCGCTGCATCCAACGCGACGACCACGATCAACAGACTGAATCCGGAGTACCACCCGACGACGGAGACGGCAGCGATGTCGAGCAGGGCGACGATCCAGAGGCGCGGCGCGGGGAGACCGGAGGACGATTCAGCCGGCGCTTCGCGCAGCGGCACCGCGATCAGCGCGGTGACCACGCAGTAGGCCACAAGACCCGCCACCACGCGCAGATCCAACGGCGAGATGATCGGCAAGACCACAGCCTGGACGACTGCAAGAATGCGAACGGCCGCAACGACCATCGAATATGTCAAAGCCCGCGGGCTCGTCTGCGCGCGCAACCCCAATGCCGGTCGATCCGCCTTTAGTCAATGGTCAGACGCAGCTGATCCTCGCCGCCGGCGCGGTCGCGTGACCTCATTCCGCGGGCTGCCGAGTGGGCTGGTCTGCTCTCTATTTCATCGGCCAATTCGCGTGCCCGTTGCACGACTTCTTGCGGCAGTCCGGCCATGTGAGCCACCGCAATGCCATACGATCGGCTGCTTGCTCCGTGGCGCACGCGATGCGAAAACACGGGACCGTCTGCCCCTTCTGCGACCACGACATGCAAGTTTTCGACCGATGGCCACTGCTCGGCCAAACCGACCAGCTCGTGAAAGTGTGTCGCAAATAACACCATCGGCAGCGCGGAGCCGAGGGCCAAAAGGTACTCACCGATGGCTTGCGCGATGGCAAGGCCGTCGGTCGTGCCCGTTCCCCGGCCGACTTCATCGATCAGCAGCAGACTGCGCGGCGTGCAGCGGCGCAAGATGACCGCCATTTCGGACATCTCGACGTAGAACGTCGAGCGCCCCGCGGCTATGTCATCGCCCGCACCGATGCGCGTGAACAAGCGATCGACGATGCCGAGCCGCGCGCTCGTCGCAGGCACGAACGAACCGGCTTGCGCCAGGATCGCGATCAATGCGTTCTGCCGCAGGTAGGTCGATTTGCCTCCCATGTTCGGACCGGTGATGAACAAGAACCGCTTCTCGCGGTCCATCCTGCAATCGTTAGGAACGAAATCCACCCCGCCGATCGCATCCACGATCGGATGACGGCCGCCCTCTATTTCAAAGACGCTCTCGTCTACGATGTCTGGTCTGACGTAACGGCGCTCGCCCGCGACTTGCGCGAACGAGCAGTAGAAATCCAATTCGGCGACGGCGCGCGCGGCGTCGAGGAGCGCGTCGGCTCGCCGCTCGATCTCGGCGAGTTGCTGCTCGAAGATCTCGCGCTCGAGTGCGACCTGCTTTGATCTTGCGCCCAGGATATCTGCCTCGAGAACCTTCAGCTCCGGATCCGTGAATCGCTCGGCGTTCACGAGGCTCTGGCGGCGGATGAAGTGACCCGGCGCCTTCTCGGCATTTGCGCGCGAGATCTCGTAATAGTAGCCGAACGCTTGCGTGTGCTTGACCTTGAGCGACTTGATGCCGGTCGACGTCCTCACGCGCTCCTCAAGCTCGAGGATGAGTTCTCGACTGCGTGTGCGCAGCTCGACCATCTCGGAGAGCATCGCTGAGTACGATGGTCTGATCACGCCGCCATCTGCCAGCGTCGGCGCCACGTCTTCGAGCATGGCGGCATCGAGTTGATCCGCGGCGGCGGCGGGTGCGCCGCCGGCCGCGATCGCATCGGCAAATGCGCGGACGCCGGGGTCGGCCGCTTCGCGTATCGCCGACGCGAGGTCGCCGATCGCGCGCAACCCTGCCCGCAGAGCGCTCGCATCGCGCGGGCCTGCGCGGCGCGCCCGCACCTTCTGGATCAATCGCTCGATGTCGCCGATGCGGCCGAGATCGTGTTGCAGCGCGATCCGGTAGCCGACCGTCGCCACGAGCGCGCTCACGAGCTCGTGGCGTCTGCGGATCTCGGCAGGATCGGTCGACGGTGCGCACAAGCGGCGCGCAAGCAGACGCGTCCCCATCGGCGTCTTCGTGCGCGAGAGGACCGACAGCAACGACGCGTTCGCGTTCTCTCCGGAAGATGCCACGAGATCCAGATGGCGACGCGTTGCGGGATCGAGAACCATCAAGTGCGTCGCGGCGACGGCCTTTTCGGCGGCGACGCGAGCGATTGCGCTTCCGTCAAGGCGAAGATGGGTCAGATAGCCGCTGAGGAGGTCAAGGGCAGATGATGCAGCCGGACGCTCCTCGCGCGCGAGCGCATCGAGTCGCCAGCGGCCGGCGGGGCGCGAGCCCGCATCGAGCTCGACTTCGTCGGCGAAGATCGCGATGCGGCATTCGGGCCCGACCAGCGACGCGATTTCGCGCGCTTCGATCTCGTCCGACACGACGACTTCGGACGGTGCGATCCGACCCAATTCGGCGGCCACCGCGTCGTCGTCCGCAAGGACGCTAAGACTCGCGGACCATGTCGAAACGTCGGCGGTCGCGATCGCGGTCATGTCGTGCGAGCGCATGACCGCGCACAAATTGTTCTCTCGTTCCGGTGTCAAGAAGGCGTCTTCGAGCACCGTGCCCGGCGTCAAGACGCGCACGATCTCGCGGCGGACTAAGGTCTTGCCATCCGGCGCCTCCATTTGGTCGGCGACCGCAACCACGCGGCGCATGCGGATGAGCCTCCGCAGGTAGGTATCAACGCTGTGGTGCGGCACGCCGGCCATCGCGACGCGGCCGGCCTTGCCGGCTTCCTTCGACGTGCAGATGATGTGCAGTGAACGCGCGAGATCTTCAGCGTCGGCGCCGTACGCCTCGTAGAAGTCGCCCACGCGCATGAGAAGGAGCGCTTCCGGATACTGCGCTTTCAGGCCCGCGTATTGCGCGATGAGAGGCGACCCGAGATGTTCGCCCAACGAATCGACGATCAAACGGCCGTGCCTGCTAGACCCCATTGAAAGGCTTGATCGACCGATACATCGACAAACGCGCGATGTTCGGTCGCCGGATCGCGCGGCCAGATGACCGTGGCGTTATGACCCGACTTGCCCGCCATGCGCGCCGGATCTTTCTTTGACGGTCCCTGGGTCAGCACGCGGACGGTCTCGCCGATGAACGATTCGTTGAAGCGCCGCATGACCTCGTTCTGCGCCGCGTTGAGCACTTGCAGCCGCCGGATCTTTTCAGCGGGGTCCACCTGGGGCGACATCGTCGCCGCCGGCGTTCCCGCGCGCGGCGAATACGCGAAAATGAACGCGTACTCGAACGTTCCCAGCTCGACGAGTTTGAGTGTCGCGAGAAAATCGTCTTCGGTCTCCGTCGGATAGCCGACGATCAGATCGGTGGTCAACGCCCAACGCGGAAGGCGTTCGCGGAAATATGCGACTTTTTCGCGGTATTCGTCGATCGTGTAGAGTCGCGCCATCGCCTTCAAGACGCTGTCGCTCGCGCTTTGCAGGGGCAGGTGCAGGCGCGGCGAGACGTTCGGCAGCTCCGTTAGCGCATCGACGACTTCGGGGCCGAAATCTTTTGGATGCGACGTCAAGAACGTCAAGCGCTCGAGACCTTCGATGCGGCCGATGCGGCGGAGCAAGTTCGCAAACGTGAGACCGGTCTGCGCGTGAAAATACGAGTTGACGTTCTGGCCGAGCAGGGTGATCTCTTTAGCCCCGCAGCGGATCTCGCGCCGGACTTGCGCTTCGATTTCATCGGGGTCGAGGCTCTCGAGCGGGCCCCGCGTATACGGCACGATGCAGTACGTGCAGAATTTTTCGCATCCGCGGGTGATATTCACGAGCGCGCGCAGGTGTGAGAACTGCGCCGGACCGTCGTGCCCAGGATCGTCTTCGGGAGACGGCATCGTGAACTCGGTCTCAGGCGGAGCCAGATCGGTCGGCACGCCCCAGTCGGCGAGAAGCTGCTTGAAGCGATTGTACTCGCGCGGCCCGAGCAGCGCGTCGATGAACGGCGCCTTGTCGCGCATCACGCTGCGGTCCTTTTCGGCCAAGCAGCCGGCCACGAGCACCTTGGTCTCCGGCTTGCTGTCCTTAAAGGGTTTGAGTTGCCCAAGTCTGCCGTACACCCGCGTCTCCGCCTTTTCTCGGATCGCGCACGTGTTCAAGATGATGATGTCCGCGAGAGCAGGATCGTCCGTGAACGTGCAGCCCATAGACCACGCCTGATGCGCAAGTCCGTTGGAATCCGCTGTGTTCATCTGACAGCCGAACGTCTGGAGATAGATAGATGCCATTGCCTGCCTACTCTACAGCCGAAAGTTCCGACTTGGAGACGCTCCCTTATTTCTCTCTTTACGGTTTTGCCGCGCTGATGCGCTGCAAAAGGGAGAGCGGTAGATAGATCTTTCCGGCGACGAGAGCCGCAGCGATCGGCAGGCTGCCGGCTTTCCCGTTCATCACATAGTCGCGTGAGCCGATCGTGCACTGCAATTCGAGCCGGTGCGCGTGGATGTCGACCGCGTTGCCCGATACGACGACGCTTGCATCTGGAACATACGATGCGAGGGGAGCCAGAACGTCATCGGCTTGAGCCGTCTCGGTCGAGCCGCTCGCGGGCGCTGCAACGGATATGACGCTTGCGGTATCGGGAAAGACTTCGACGACGCGCGTGACGCGTCCGGTCTGTTTTCCGACGACCGTGACGATATGGAAACCGCTCTTCAACTCTTTCCGTTCGAGGGGTAACGTGCCGGCACTCGCACCGTCGATGTAGACGGCATCGCCTGACGTTCCACGGACGTCCAACGTGCCGGGCGAACCCGCGGCACCGTTCGAGGCGGAGGCGATGTGCGAGAGCACGAGGCTGACGGTCGCCGCCTGGCCGACGCTGACGTCGAAGCTCGCGGTCGCAACGTTCCAGCCGGATCGCGAGACGGTCAGAGCGTGGCGCCCCGGCAGCAGGTCGTCGACGAATGCAGGCGTGCGACCGAGGTAGGAACCATCGAGCCACACTTCCGCGCCGGCGGGCAGCGTCGTGATGTACGCGCCGCCATGCGGGGGCAGAGTAGCCGACGGCGAGGGACTTGTCGGCGTTGCCGATTGCACGTCCGCTTCGCCGGACAACGGAGACGCGACGAATGCGGCGCCGATCAATATCGCCGCCATGCACCGCGAATACGCGACCAAAAACATTCGCATGTGCGCTTTTTCGCAACTTCAATCGGCGCGCCCTGGGCAAATGCGGCTCGTGAGCCGAGGCCGCCGCAGCCTCGTTGTCGAATGAGGTCTAGCCGTGACGTCATCTCCGATCGTCGCCCTCGTCGGGCGTCCAAACGTGGGTAAGTCCGCGCTGTTCAATCGTCTGCTCGGTCGCCGCCTCGCAATCGTCGAGGCGACACCCGGCGTGACTCGCGATCGGCTCTACGCTCCTATCGAGTGGCTCGGCCGCCGGTTCACGGTCGTGGACACCGGCGGCATCGAGACGGGCAGCGTCGATGATCTCATGGCGCAAACCCGCGCCCAGGCGGAGCTCGCGATCCGCGAGGCCGACGTCGTTCTCTTCGTCGTCGACGCGCAGGCCGGGGTCCAAGCTGGCGACGACGACGTCGCTGGGCTGCTTCGGCCGCAGGGCGAAAAGGTTATCCTGGTCGCCAACAAGGTCGAATCGCCGAATTCCGCCGCCAATATCTACGAATTCTGCGCGCTCGGCTTTGATGTGCCGATGCCGGTCTCGGCCGTCCACGGGCTGCAGAGCGGAGATCTGCTCGACGCGATCGTCGCAAAACTGCCGCCGGAAAAAGTAGCGCCGGACGACGACGATGGAATCGTGCGGCTCGCGATCATCGGTCAGCCGAACGTCGGGAAGTCGTCGCTCGTCAACGCGCTGCTTGGGCAACAACGCGCGATCGTCTCCGAATTGCCCGGCACGACGCGCGACGCGACAGATACCGAGGTCGAGCACGAAGGCCGGCGCTTCACGATCATCGACACCGCCGGAATCCGGCGTCACGTGAACCAAGGTCCTGCGCTCGACTACTACAGCAGTCTGCGCGCCGTCGCTGCTATCGGACGCTGCGATGTCGCGCTGCTGCTCATCGATGCGCAAGTCGGCGTCACGGCGCAAGATCGGCGCATCGCGGGCCTCGCGACCGAAGAAGGCAAGGCGTTTGCTATCTTGGTCAACAAGTGGGATCTCGTCGATGCCGCCGCGTTCGATCGGGCTGAAGTCGAAAAGGCGCTGCGCGCCGAGTTTTCCTTCGCGCCGTATGCAGCCGTGCTCTTCGGGTCTGCGCTCACGAAGAAGGGCGTCCATAAAGTCTGGGATGCCATCGCGTCCTGCGCCGACGAGCGGCGCAAGCGCGTGGCCACCGCGCGTTTGAATCACGTGGTGCGCGACGCGTTTCGAACGCATCCGCCGGCCCCGTTCAAAGGCAACGCGCTGAAATGCTACTACGTCACCCAAGCGGGCACGTCACCGCCCAAGTTCGTCTTCTTCGTCAACGATCCGCGCTTGCTGCACTTCTCCTATTCGCGCTACCTTGAGAACTCGATCCGCGAGGCGTTTGGTTTCGCGGGGACGCCCGTGATACTCGACTTCCGGCCGCGCGTGCAGCAGGACGAGACCACGCACGAGGAACTGATCTTGGAGCGCGATACCGGCAAAGCAAAGGAAGCGCGATGACGATCGAAGCCATCGCGGCGCTTGTCTGCGCGTACTTGATCGGATCGATCCCGTTCGGCATCCTCGTTGGCCGCGGTCTGTTCGGGGTGGATCCGCGCGGCGTCGGCAGCGGCAATATCGGCACCGTGAATTCGCTGCGTGCGCTCGGCAAGTTCGGCGGCGTTCTCGTTCTCGTCGGCGACGTCTTCAAGGGCGTCGTGCCCACGATGCTGGCGCGTTACTACTTGCACTTCGACCCGTGGCTCGTCGCCGCCGTGGGCCTCGCGACGATCGCCGGGCACAACTGGTCTGTGTTCCTGCGCTTCGGGGGTGGAAAAGGCGTGGCCACGAGCTTAGGGGTGATCGTGGTGCTAGCTTGGCAGGCGGCGGCCGCTTTTGCTGTCGCATGGCTCGTCACGGTGCTGCTCACGCGTTATGCGTCGTTGTCATCGATGGTCGCGAGCGCGGCCGTCGTCGTCGCATTCGCAGCTGTGCACTCGCCTGCGGCGTACACTGCTTTCGGCGTCATAGCGCTCGTGTTCGTCCTTTGGCGGCACGCCTCGAACATACAGCGCTTGTTCGCCGGCACCGAACTCAAACTTGGTCGCAACCAATGACGGGCGCTGGACGCGCTCCCATTTGCAGGGGCCGACGCTAGTGGGCCCAAGAGGAGTACGATGATCTCATCCAACGATTTCCGAACCGGCGTCACCATCGTTGTGGATGGCAATCTCTGGACGGTGGTGGATTTTCAGCACGTCAAGCCGGGCAAGGGATCGGCATTCGTGCGGACGCGCCTGAAGAATGTGCTCCGCGGTAACGTGCTCGAGAAGACCTTTCGCGCGGGCGAAATGCTCGAACGCGCGATCATCGAAACGCGCGATATGCAGTACCTGTACGGTTCAGGCGACGAGTTCCATTTCATGGACCAGTCGAACTACGAACAGATAGCGCTCACGCATGACGTGCTCGGCGAGAACACCGATCTGCTCAAAGAGGGTATGGGCATCACCGTGCAGTTTCACGACGGCCGAGTGATCGCCGGCGCGCTCCCGAACCATATCGAGCTTCGAGTCGAAGAGACCGACCCAGGATTCCGCGGCGACACTGCCACGAACGTCACGAAGCCGGCGAAACTCGAGACCGGCGCGATGATCCAGGTGCCGCTATTCATCAACCCAGGCGACAAGATCCGCATCGACACGCGCGACCGCAAATACATCGCCCGCGTCCAATGATGTAGGCCGGACGCCTGTAGGGCGGACCTTTATGGTCCGCCGGCGGTGTAGGGCGGACCTTGATGGTCCGCCGCGGTGTAGGGCGGACCTTGATGGTCCGCCGCTACAATTCTACCTTGACGCCCGCGTTGCGCGCGATCGCTCGCTCGTAGACGAGCTGGGCGCACGCAAGATCTTCGACTGCCACGCCGAGCGACTCGAAGAGCGTGATGTCGTCGGGACTTTTCCGCACAGCCACATTGCGCGCCAGCACATCGCTGAGCAAGGCGACGTCGGAGAGACTTTTCAGCGCCCCGTCTTTTGCCGCGAGCAGCAGATCGCCGGCTTCGTTCAGGGCGCCGTCGAGCGAATCGCACACGATGCGGGCATGACCGACGAGGTCGGCAGCAAGTTCGCGGGATCGCGGCGTGCATGCGCCGACCGCGTTGATGTGCGTTCCCGCTCCCACGTCGCGCAGCGCGAGAACCGGTTCGGATGACGAGGTCACCGTGCACACGACGTCGGCGCCGCGGCAGGCATCCGATATCGTCTCACACGTCGTCGTCCGGATGCCGAGCTCGCGCGCTTCGGCAGCGATGTGCGAGGCCTTCGACGAATCGCGTCCCCAAATGCGGATCTGCTCGAAGGATGCGATCTCATGCATCGCATGCACGTGCGATCGCGCTTGGGTACCGGTTCCGATGATCGCCGCAACCGACGCGCGCGGATTCGCGAGTGCGTGCGTCGCGACGGCGGACGCGGCCGCCGTGCGGATCTCCGTGATGTAACGGCCGTCGAGCAGCGCGAGCGGCCTGCCGGTTTCGCTCGAGAACAATAGGATCGCCGCGTCGTGAGTATGCGCCGCGCGCGCCGCATTCCCGGGAAAAACGGTTACGAGTTTCGCGCCGAGCGCCGCGCGTTCGCCGCCGATCGCGCCGGGCATCGCGCCCAGGAGACCTTCCGACGCGCGCGCGACTGAGCGCAGCGGAAATGACGCACCTCCCTCGGCGACCGCCAGGAAGGCACGCTCGACCGCCTCGATCGCATCGCGCATCGAGAGCAACTCGGCGACTTCCGTCTCGCGCAGGATCAGAACGGCCGGCATCGTGGTGCTTTTATTGCCCGAACAGATCCTTGAGCACTTGACCAGCCACGGCGCCGCCGACCGCACCGCCCGCGACGCTGCCGGTCGCCGCTTCGTGACCGAGATACGGCATGAGCGCGTGAGCAAGCCCGCTGATCGTGAGCGACTGGAGCCAGATCTTCCCCGGTCCGGTGAGGCGCGCGAGGAAGAGACCTTGATTTCCGAAGAGCACGTTTGCGATTCCCGGAACCGTCTGGATGTCGAAGTTCACGCTCTCTTCGAACATCCCGACGTGGCCCGGATGAACGAGCAGTCCCTGGCCCGCGGCCAAATCGTATGTCACGACCTCCCCGTCCAGTTCGATCCATGCCTGCGCCTGGCCGCCGATCTTCTGCAGCACGAGCCCCTGCCCGCCGAATATGCCGGCACCGAGCGATCGCTGAAATCCGACCGAGAGCTCGACGCCCGGTGTGGCGCACAAGAAACCGTGCCGGTGGATCATGTAGCCTTTACCCGGGGCCACATCCATGGCCATGATCTGACCCGGCAGTTTGGTCGCGAACGCCACCATGCCGGGCGCGCCTTGCGCCGAGTATTCCGTCATGAACAATCCGCCGCCGCCGGCGGCTCTCATGATCGCGCCGAACAGGCCTTTGGCGCCCGCGCCGGAGGTGGATGTCTTCATCTGGATGTTGCCCGAGATCCACGAGAGCTCGCCGGGTTCTGCGACGATGGTCTCGCCAGGCTGAAGCATCATCTCCAGCACGGGCATGGTGGTGCCAAGAATCTTATGATCCATCTTCAATCTCCCTCGCGCGGCGCTTTGGTCCGGCGTTGCGCCGGCCCCTGCAATCGGCGGACCATAAAGGTCCGCCCTACAACCGGCGGACCATAAAGGTCCGCCCTACGACATTCTAGCAAGCCAGCGTAACGAGAGCGTCCGTTTTTGCGCGTGGCTGCGGCGTTTGAGCAAATACTCGAAGCGCATGGCGGCCGTCTTCGATGGAAACGCGCGGCGGTACGCAAGACACACCGGACGTTTGCCCCGGAGGATCTTCGCGCCGCGGCCGGCGTTGTGCGCCGCGATGCGCGCGTCTGCATCGACCGCGTACCCGCAATAATACGATCCGTCCTGGGTCAACGCGAGGTAGACGTGGTGCGAGGCGGCAGAGCGTTCGCGCTTCATGTGCGTCCGGTCCAGCGCGAGTACGATTCGTGTGCGACGCCGAGCGCGTCGAGCGCTTTGCCGACGGAATGGTCGACGACATCGTCCACGGTCTTGGGTCTGTTGTAAAAACCAGGCACGGGCGGAACGATCACGGCGCCGATCTCGGAGAGCCGAGTCAACGTGCGCAAGTGTCCGAGGTGGAGCGGCGACTCGCGCACCATAAGAACGAGCCGGCGGCGTTCCTTTAGCGTGACGTCGGCGGCGCGGACCAGAAGGTTGTCATCGAGCGAGTACGCGATCGCGGCGCCCGATTTGACGGAGCACGGTGCGACGAGCATGCCGTCGGTGTGGAACGAACCGCTAGATATGGACGCGGCGAGGTTTGCGGGATCGTGCACCGCGTGTGCGAGCTTGCGAACGTCGTCCGCGCGGTGATCCGTCTCGAGCTCCATCGTGCGCAGCGCGCCGGCGGTCATCACGAGATGGACTTCGGTTCCTTCGATGGCCGATAAGACTTGCAGGGCTCGAATCCCGTAGATCGTGCCGCTTGCTCCGGTGATGCCGACGATAAGGCGCCTCATCTGGTCAAGCTTCGCGAACGTGCATTCGGAAACGGCGATCGTAACCTGCCGGCGCGCAACGCGCGCATGAGACGGCCACGCCCGGCCTTCGGCGCCGGACAAATTCCACGCGACACGCTGGGCATGCCAACACGTACCGACGGCGGCTTCGCCTGCGCGGCACGGGCATACTATGGTAGATGCTCGTCAGCCCAACTTCGCGCATCTTGCGCTTGAAGTGCGCTCCATGACCGCTCGGCAGGCCTCGCGCGTGAAGCCACGCGTGCACCATTTCGTGCAAGAGCGTTGCCTCCACATGACTTGCGTGCGCTGCCAGCAGCGTGGACGAAAGCTCGATCACCGCCGGTCTGTAGATGATGCGTCCGGCCACGGAGGTCAACCGGGCGTTATACCGGATGCGGTATGACGGGAGCTCCGCGCCGAAGTTCGAGGCGTTGAGCCGGGCGAACAGCAGTTGAAGGTCCGATTCTGCCGGCAGCGCGGCGCGAGTAGCGAGCGACATTGTTCCCACAGCTTTGGCGCGCTTTTCGCATGATAGCGCGCGTTCCCTCGCACTATGCAAGGTGCGGCGCCGCCGAACGACAACAAGTGGCGCCATGAAGATCTACATCAGCGCCGACATGGAAGGCGTGGCGGGCATCACCGCCGAGGAGCAGACGAATCCCGTCGGACAACCGGAGTACGAATACTCGTGCAAGCTCATGACCGGTGAGGTGCGGGCGGCGTGCGAGGGCGCGAAGGCCGCCGGGGCCGACACGATCGTGGTCAACGATTCCCACTGGAACATGCGCAACATCATCCACGATGAGCTGCCGCCGGATGTCACGCTGATCCGCGGAAGCATGAAACCACTGTCGATGAATCAAGGTCTTGACGGTTCGTTCGCGGCGGCGGCGTTCGTCGGCTATCATGCTCCCGGCGGCACGCAGGACGCCGTGCTCGATCACACCTACACGGATGCTACGCTCTATGAGGTGCGCATCAACGGCGTGCTCTGCAGCGAGGCACGCATCAATGCGGGCGTCGCCGGGGCGTTCGGCGTGCCGGTGGTCTTCATCTCGGGCGATCAGCACGCGTGCGAAGATGCGCGTGCGTTCTTGCCGTGGGCGCAAGCCGTAGCGGTCAAGCGCGCGATCGGGCGATACGCGGCGGCGTCGCTCTCCCCTGCGCAATCGCGAGCCGCGATCAAGTCGGGCATCGAACGCGGCATACGCGAGGCGGCGCAGCGCGGCGCGAAGCCGGTCATCTTCGAGAAGCCGATCGCGCTCGAGACCACCTTCACGTATACGTCGAAGTGCGATATCGCGGCGTTGATGCCGGGATGCGAGCGCATCGGACCGAGGACGCTACGCTTCGTCCACGACGATTATATGACGGTATTCCGGGCGTTTCGAGCCCTCATGTGCCTCGGCGGTTCCGTGTCCTAGCGCACTCGAACAGGGCTATTCGCTGAAACCGTAACACTTCGGAGGGTCGGCGCGTCTACTAGTATGAGCCGGCGGCGGCGGCGATCCCCAACGTCGACGACCACCGGCGAGTCGTCCCAAACCCCGACCCAGAAGCGCGGCCTGGACGCTCACACCAGGCCGCGTTTCTATTTCGGTCGTGGATTCGCAGCCTCCTGAATCTGAAAGTACAGATGATGGTGGCTGCGGCAGCCACGATTGAATGGAGCGCCGCAGGCCGCGCAGCGCGCCTCGCTGAGCACATACTGAGAAATGGAAAGCGTTGCGCTGCAGGCGCCGCAAAGCACCGCTTCTTGATCCCACTCGCTCTTCGGCCAGATCGTTATCGGATGGTCGGCAAGCTCGTCGTGGCAGTCTTTACAAGCATAGAATAGGCCGCAACATCGCAGTTTGACAGCGACGATGTCGGTCGGCCCGTGATAGTGCCCGCAGCGGGTGTGAGAATCGAGATCAACGCCGCGCACGCTCGCACGATGATCCACCCGACCGTCACCAGTCAATGGTAACGGCATGCGGGGCTCTGCAACTACGAAGATGCTGCCGGCTGCGACTCGCCGTCGGATGCGGCCGACGACGCAGCTGCCGGCTCTTGTTCGGCTTTGCCGTCTGGCGCCGGCGCGGAAGGCGACTCCGCGACATGTGCGGCCGGCGCAACGGCCGCGTCAGCCGCATGGGTTTCATCCGCCTGGTCGACCGCTTCCATCGCGGCACCCCCTTGCGAGGCGGCGCCGCCTTGCGTCGCAACTTCCTGATCGGCTTCGGCTTTCGCCGGTTGCCAATCGTAGTCGGAGCCGGCGAGCGAGAATCGCGCGAGATCGACTTTCAGACCTGAGAGCCAATCCAACGCCAAGTGGTAGTGGCGTTTTGTCCGGTACGCCATCCAGCGCCGGCGCAGCGCATCATCCTCATCGACGGTCTCGCGAAAGCGTTTGAACGCTCCCTTGCCCGAGATGGCGGTGCGAAGTCTCCCGGCGATGTTGATGTCTTCGACCGAGCCGATGAAGTCGGACATTATCCCATAGCGGACGTCTGTCGTGACCGGAACGATCTTCACGAACTCTGGATTCGCGTCGGCTTCTGCGATGCGCACGTTCTCCTGGTCTCCCAGGTTGTGCATGAAGTGCTCAACGGCGCCGGTGGCGGTGTTGAAATACGAAACGCCGTCGACGTCACCGCCCGTCAGTGCGGTGCCGAGCTCGTCGAGCAAGGCATTGCGTTTGACCGGTCCGGGCTTGACCGTTCGCCCAGTGCCGTGCCGCGGCCGATGATGGTGGTGCGCGCCGGGCGCCGCCGTGGCGGGCTCGAGGCCAAGCGCTTTGCGGATCTCCGCCGGATCCACCGACGGCAGGCCGAGATTGTTCAGGCGGACATAGTGGCCCGCCAATTCGACGAGCAGATCGTCGAGCTTGCGGCGCCCGTCGGCGTCTGCGACCGCATCGCTTGGCGAAAGACCGCCGAGATCCGGAAGTGGTCGGCGGATCCATTCCGCCGTCACGTTGGTGTGATTCGTCGTCGCCTCGTTCATGTCAGGTTCCTATCCGTTGTCTTGGTCGTTGCTGGCCGCACTCGACGTCATGCCTGCGCGGCGGTCCCGATACTTTCGGCAATGCGCAGTACGTCATCCTCGGTCAGACCGAGCTTGTTCATATTGGTGTAGTACTGGTCGACGATCTCCTCCACGCGGCCGGTCTGGGCTCGCTCCTCCCGGACACGCTTGACTTCTTCCAAAACGCGCCCGATCAAGCCCGCGTCAACCGTCACTCCGCGCGCCCGCAGCGCTGCTTCATTCTTGTGCAAAGCCGCCTCGACGACCGAAAGACCGCTGTGCTTGCCGTAGATGAAACGCATCTCCCCGCCTACGAGGTCGGCCGGCACTGCCTCGTACATCCGCCGATCGATCAGCATCGCATGCGTGTGGATACCGGATTCGTGCGAGAAGACATTGGCCCCGATGATCGGTTCGTGCGCTTGGATCGGATAGCCGGAGACGCGTTCCATGAAACGCGCCAGATCTTGAAGTTTTTGGTACTTGAACCCCGGGATCTCGATGCCATAGAGGACTCGAAGCGCGGTGACGACTTGATGCAGCGGCACGTTGCCGGCGCGTTCGCCATAGCCATTCGCCGTGACCGTGAAGGCCGTGAAGCCGCATGAGAGCGACGTGATGCAGTTGATCGTGGCGAGCCCGTAGTCGTTGTGGAAGTGATTGAGCAGCGTGACGTCTTTGGGGAGCGCGTCCACGATACGCTGCGAATACCAGCGCGTCGCCTCCGGCGTGAGGCAGCCCACCGTGTCCGGCCACGACGGCCGTGTCGCGCCGGCTTTCAATCCCTCGCGGAAAAGTTCGATGAAGTAGTCGACGTCGCCGCGGCTCCCGTCCTCGCCGCCGAACTCGACGCGCTCCACGCCCTTCGACCGCGCATAGCGGATGGCGTCGCACTGCATGCGGATGTTCGCCTGCCGGTAAAACGACAGCGGCAGATCCAGCCATTCCGCCGCGTCCTTGCCTTCGCGAGCAAGCAGCGCCTTGCCGATCTTGTACTTCATGTGCAGATCGCTGCCCGAGGTGAAGACGAAGAAAGTGACTTCGCGCGGAGCGACGTCGATTTCGGCGAGGGCGGTCAGCGTTGCATCTATGTCCTTGGTCGTCGAACGGCACATGACGACGATGTCCAGGTCTTCGCGGATCTCGCCCTTGCGCTTGCCCTGCATGATGAGTTGAAGCGAGCGGCGTTCATCTTCGG